>JAPOZO010000010.1 GCA_026706025.1 Candidatus Poribacteria bacterium | reverse complement strand
GCACATGCTCTAAAGATCATAGAAAATTTCTAATAACGAAAACTGAATGGCTCTGGGTTGAAGACTTCTTTGAAACGTCCTTCTATAAACATTGCGTCCTTACAGGACTGAAGACTTCAGAAACCTCTTTAGTCCCGTAGGGACGATATCTATGTAGAACCGTGTTTGCCCGAGACCGTTAGCCCCGTAGGGGCGGCATTTGTAGAAAGACTGTTCCAAAATACCTCAAAAACTCCCTAAATTGACACCTATGGTGCGGCTGCAAACCCAACCATAAGTGTCAATTTTACAAAAAATAACCGTCTTAGACCCAGGCCCGGTAGGTTCGGTTTCCCAACCGAACCGGATACGACGCGGAAACCTTGAAGGCCTCAAAACTCTCTTTAGTCCCGTAGGGTTTATTTGCTTGGGTGTTTCTTTAAGCATCTGTGTAGAAACGTGTCTCTGCCAAGAACCAAGCCCCGTAGGGGGTTTTTGATAGGGTGTTTTTTCAGCATCTATGATCGGATCGCGCCAAATATCGCGAAATATCTCTAAATCGACACCTATGGTGCAGTCGCAAAACCGAACCATAGGTGTCAATTTTAGAAAAATAACCGCCTCGACCCCAGGCCTGGTAGGTTCGGTTTCCTAACCGAACCGGCTCCTACGCGGAAACCTTGAAAACTTCAGAAACCTCTTTAGTCCCGTAGGGTTTATTTGCTTGGGTGTTTCTTCACTATGTTTATAGCAGCGTTTTCGAGCAAGGATCCAAGCCCTGTAAGGGGTTTTTGCTTGGGTGTTTCTTCAGCATGTTTATTACATTTGTGATAAAACACTGCGAAAACCCCTAAATCGACACCTATGGTGCAGTCACAAAACCGAACCTACCGGGCCGGAGGTGCCCCAAAACTCGCGAATGAATTCGCGGGATTGGTATCCAGCGGCTGACATGCTTTCTGTTAGCACGGCGTAAACTATTTTTTATTGGCAAAAAATGAGGTATAACCAACTATTAAGAAAATAAATTTGACTTAATTATATATACCTTGTATAATATTATGTATAAAGACAAAAATTTGGTTTAATTATAAATTAAATAGAATAGATTGTCTTAAACATAGTTTTACGGTAGCGGGATCGATGACCAGGGGTTGGCATGCTTGGGTGTCGGCACCGCGAAAAACAGGTTTTTTATTGGTATAAATTGCGATATAACCAATTTTTATCAAAAAAAATAAATAAAAACTTGACTTAATTATATATATTTTGTATAATATTACCGTATTAAGACAAAAACACATTTAATTAGTAGTTAAATAGGATAGATTGTCTTAATATACCGATTTAGCGTTTAGGATCCGGTGTCCAGTGGTTGGCATTTTTGTGTTGGAACTGCGAAAAACGGGTTTTTCATTGGTAGAAAATTGGGGTATAATCAATTTTTATCAAAAAAACACAAAAAAATTTGACTTAATTATATATCTGATGTATAATATTAGCATATTAAGGCAAAATTTTTGTAACTTACAAAAAAATAAAACGTCTTAATGTATATCTGAAATAATTCGGGTTGTTTCGTTTAAGTGTAAGTAGCAGCTCGAGTTGAGGATTAGTGGTCGTTAGAGACGCTAATTTGACGAACGGGGGAATTTCGCATGCCGAAGAAAGTAAGTACGAAACAGGTACTGATTGCCTGCCAGATGTCGTTCGATGGTAAAAGCAACCGCGAAATTGCCAGCACACTCGGTTTCACTGAAACAACTGTATCGAATTGGCGGAAGTCGGAGGTCTGGCAGGAATTCGAGGCGGAACTCATTGATGCATACAAACAGCAAGCCTTAAGCCTCGAAAGTGCAACGCCTTCGTAATTTAAGCACTAATGACCCAAAAGCGCGGGTTGCGGACTGTGCACCCACGCAAAAAAGGTTAGTTTATTTTGTAAGAATGGGTTTATTTCCCTGAATCCATTCGATTGTTGAATGGAAGTCTTTAAAGTAACCAGTTAACAGTCACCAGTAAAGAGTCCTCTTCTCTGGCAACTGGAAACTATCAACTGGAAACTGATACAGACTTAACACTATTTTTTTTCTATTTACTTTTTGGAGGAAAATAACCTATGTCAAATCGATTGACATTTTCCTTAGCAAGTTTAATTCTAATTTTCGCATTCGCAGCGATGCCAGCAATGGCAGAACCGACTCTGAGTGCGACGTGGACCGCAGACGTGAATGGTGACGGAACTGCTGATGACGCAGGGTGGAACGCCACTCTTACGTATGCTGCAGCACCCGCGGCTACTGTTACAATTCCTGCTGCTACAGCAGCGGGGGGAACTGCTACTGGTTACTATACCGGCAACGATCCTACGGTTACGGTTACGGTAGGTGATGCTACTGCGACTGCGTTTAAGTTTAATGTAACACCTTCTGCTGCTGGTGCCGATGTAACTGTAACGTTTACAGCTGGCCGCAGAACCACTTTCAAAAATGCGCGGGATCTGATGGCAACAAGCATCGCTCAGCCGAAATTGAAGAGCATTACCGCACCCGAAGCGACAAATAAGTTCTTCAACGCTGTCATTACGTTTGAAACTCCAGCAGCTGCAATGACAGGTCCGCCAGCAGTCCCTGAAATAGGTCCTTCGGATAGCCTCGTCCAGGGTGATTTAACTGTAACTAACGGTACTATTCTGAGTTTCACTGATAATAGTGATGGTACGTATACTGTGGCTATTAATCCTACTGACACTCCGGTTACTGTGATCATAACTGCAGGTGGTTTCCCATTCCAAGCACCAGATCAGGCTGCTGACGCTACAGCGTCGGTTGTCTATGATACTTTAGTACCAGCAAGAGATGCAGCTACTAATGCTGCGACTGACGGTCCAGATACAATTCCTGTGAATAACAGGAAACCGGCACCGCCTGATAGTGGTCAGTGGGGCCCTGGAGATTTTGATTTTATTTTCACGATCATAGATGCTGCCGCTGCTGGTACTAGTGGTAGTAGTGGCATAAGAGCTTCAAGCATTATGCTTGAGGATAATCAGAGTCCGCACATCTTATCCTTTAGCAATATTGGCAGAACTCTTATAGCGAATCAGTTCGCCGCCACGGTTTCAACGGCAAATGTTGATATAGAGGCGGGCACTATAGTCACAGTCCTCGCAACAGTTAGTGATATGGCTGGTAATGAAGCCACGTTTCCGGTAGGCACTGTTACGTTGGCAGCGAAATCGATGACTATGGTGGATATGACTGCGACTTTCACTTCAGCAACGCCAGCTACCGGTGGTAGTGTTATGCAAGGCGGCACGATTGCTCTTGTATTTGGCACCGATCCGGGTGTTGTAACAACGTCTGTCGGTACTATCACAGGTACCGGTACAATGCGTACGCTCACGATTCCTGCTACTCAAACAGCAGGTGCTGTAAGCATTATGCTGAGTTGGGGAACTTCTGGTGCGCAAACGCTCGCCTACACGGTTACCGAGATGGATGCACCAGCTGCTGATGTCATGGTCACGATTCCAGCGAAGAGTTATGTTATTGTCGCACGGACGATGTCGCCTATGGGACTTCCAATGTCTGCGATTCCAGCTAACCCTGATGAAATGAGTTCGCCTACAACCATCATGGCTTGGCCAACTATGCCGAATTTGGAAGACTATTTATTCCGAGGCGCGACGCTGTTGTTGACAACCCCTAAGGCAACAATGTTGGATCGCGATGGTGACGGTGGTACTACCGCAGCAGAAGCAGCCAAAAAACGTGATGCGCTGATCACTGAAGTTATGGCAGCGGTCAATACGGCTGAAGTCGGAGAAATGGGGTATGACGCTCACCAATGGATTGAACTCTATAACAAACTTCCTGTTCCAATAACTGTCACGTTGAGTGCCACGCAAGGGCGTCCTGCTCCTGATGCTGGTAGTGATGATGTCCGGTTAGACCGTCTCAGTAACCAAGTCGGTGCAGGTTGGGCATTTGACCTCGGTCAGAATGGGTTTGATGACGGTGACATGGAAACCAGGGATGTTGACTTCGTCTCCTTCTACAGAAATGACCGTGGTCCACAGAATGACCGCGACGGCCACAACAAGAACAGGTGGTCAACATCAACGGACTACTATCTTAGTGGTCATAAAGGCACACCCGGTGCCATAGAACGTAAGACAGCAACCGTTGTTGGTACAACCTCTTTCAATGTCGGTCCGGTCATCTTCAACGAAGTTTCTAACAGATCAGCTGGTAAGTACGAATGGTTTGAACTTCGCAACAAATCTGATAGCGAACAGAACTTGAAGAACCGCGAGATTCGCATTGTGAAGGACGTTGGTACAGATACTTCGCTCTTCCAGTTCGGTGATCAGGATTTGAAGATTCCCGCACAGGGCGTCCTGCTCTGCGTGTTCACGGATCCGAGAGACGATGATGATCATCCGGTAGCCACGGGTTGGAACGTCGACTTGGGGGACAACGATCAGATCAACGGTGTCAACAAGGAAACATCCGCACGCTATCTCATCATAGAGGATAGCAGCAATGGGAAGCGTAAGTTTAATGAAGCTGCGGTTGATGTTGATGGTGAAGGGTTCCCTGCTGAATTCGTACTGATTCTGCGTAGCCGAAGGCACAATGATGATGTCGGCAAAGATACGAATATCTGGGACATTGCCGGTTATGACACGAGTTTGAAAGTCGCCGCTGAACAGGCTGGGTTCACGAACCTCTGGCCCCTGAAAGGCGGAGTCCGGAATGCCGAACTTTCTAACAACAAGTGGGTCGTTGGTGAAGTCCATCGTCGCCAGAAAGATAACGTCTGGGGTACGAGTTCTACCAATTACGGTAGAAACGGTGGTAACCATCACGATGATACCGCTTGGCGGAATGTCGGTTGGACCGGTATCGGCTATAGACGGAATGCCGCCGCAGGTAATGAGAACGGTGGAACACCCGGGTATGCGAATAACACGCTGCAAAGTAATGAAACGCAGGCAGGCGCGGATCCTGTCATCATCAGCGAAATTATGTATGCCACGGGTACCCGTGCGAACATACCGCAGTGGATTGAACTCTATAACACGTCGAAAACGGTCGGTATTAATCTCGACGGTTGGCGCGTCACTATCATCAACCATGACCAAGATTTAGGTGGTGAGACGTACGCCGGTGATCTGAATAAGGATTACGCTATTAATGGTAAGATCCCACCGGGTCAGACGTTCCTGCTTGTCGCATATGCGGGTCGGAATGATACAAACCTCCCGAGCGAACGTGTTCATGCCCTCCGTGGTAACAAACGGGGTGAATTGATCCTGAGTCAGTATGGCTTTGAGATTACCCTGCTGACGAAAGGCAAGGACAATAAGGATGCGAATCGTAAACTGGCTGATAAGGTCGGTAACCTCGCGACTGTCGTAGCAGGTGAGGGTCGTGTCCGTAGAAATCCGCAGTCCTATGAGGATCCTGTTTGGATGTTGCCGATGGGTACGAATGACGATGGTGATCGTGTCTCTATCGTTCGCGCATCCATAAAGGGCGATCCTATTAACGGGCAACTCGAAGGTGCTTGGAATACCTTTGATATGAGCGCGCAGTTCGTTTCAACACTTGAGACAACATCCTACGGTCATAACTCTGACCTCAGTTCTCCAGGTCATACCGTTGGTGGTGTGCTTCCCGTATCGCTTTCTAAGTTCCGTCCGGAACGGATGAAAGATACTGGCGCAGTCGTTATTCGTTGGATCACCGAATCTGAATTGAACAACGCTGGATTCAACATCCTGCGGAGTGAAACACGAGACGGTGAGTTCACGAAGATTAACACGAAATTGATCGCAGGTCAAGGCACGACGAGTGAACGTACAACTTACGAGTATGCCGATACATCTGCGAAACCCAATGTCATCTACTACTACCAGATCGAAGATGTTTCCTTAGAAGGTCATGCTTCCCGCTTGGCGACCACGCACCTTCGCGGTAACGTCACAGCAGCTGGTAAAGCAACCACGACATGGGGTGAACTAAAAGCGTTGCAATAATACGAAAGCACGCCATCACGCTGATAGTGATGGCGTGCCTTTCGACGCAACAACTCGGTTATTCAGGGAGAAGTCTATAACCGAACTAACCTAACGCAAAAGCGGTGGATTCCCTGTTCACCGCTTTGCACTTTTATAATGGCTGTCAGTTATCAGTACGATTTTTTCTTCGAAAAAATCTTTCAGTTGTCAGTACTCAGTACGCTGCGCTTTCAGTTATCAGAGGGATAGTTATCAGTTTTCAGTACGCTGCGCTTTCAGTTATCAGTTAAGAGAGAGGGGTGGTTCTCCAGCCACGCCTTTTTTGCTTAATTTTCCGAGCCCAAAAACGGACACACGCCTGCCACTGTCGCGTTCAGACTTAATATGCCGAAAATGGCGCGGAAAATCGCTAAATTGATACCTCTGGGTGCGGTTAGGAAACCGCACCATAACTGTCAATTTAGGGCATTCCCCCAGGCCCGGTAGGTTCGGTTTGCAACCGAACCAGAGGTATCAATTTTAGAAAAAATAACCGTCGTGATCCCGAGGCCGGTAGGTTCGGTTTGCAACCGAACCGGCTCCGACGCGTCAACCGTAACAACTTCAAAAACCTCTTGAATTCCGTTCTCGGTTTCTTCTTTAGGGGAACGCGTGTTCCGCAAACGCTGCATCTGAAGGTTTTCGCGAGGTATCCGGTGCGGTTAGAAACCGCACCTACCGGACCTGGGGTGCCGCTAAATTGACACCTATGGTTCGGTTTGCAACCGAACCGGATTTCTAACCAACAACCTTGAAGTCCTCTTGAATCCCACCAACTATCAATATTCCATTTGAAATTTGCATCGCCAATGCGGATAATCGCGAGGGGTCTCCACTATTCCCGCTCTTACCGGATTCGCATAGCAGTAACGGATGGTATCGTTTAATGCAGCGTCATCTCGAATACCCCAATCTGTATAACCTTTCTGCCAAAAGACACCTGCTGTGGATAACTGTTTGTTAATTTCACGCGCAGTATAACGTTTTATAGAATGCAACACTTTCGCGAGCGTCTGCTCCTCTCCGAGTCTAATGACCGCATGTACGTGATCAGGCATCACCCTAATACATATCCACTCCAAACGTTTTTCTCCTTCCATCCAATCAAAAGTCTGAAAAATGATTGATGCGACCTTGTTATCCGAGAGGATTCGCCGCCGCTTGTTGGTGACGATCACAATGTGGTAATATGTGCCTGGTATCGAATACCTACCTGTGCGTAAGGTGTGACTGCGGTGTTTTGGAAAGGTTTTCATGTCTGAAGTTCTCAAGAAAGGTTTTTGTGTAAAATCCGGTTCGGTTGCGATGCAGATCGCATCTGGGCGTGTACGCCGCAAAACCGAACCTACCGGACCTGGTTCTAAGACGGTTATTTTTCCCTAAATTGATACCTCTGGTGCGGTTAGGAAACCGCACCCACCGGGCCTGGAGGAAATTACCCAATTCATTTGTTAAACCTCATTAGGAGTGCTATTACTTCATAATGAGAATAAACAGGTAGCAACTTGCGTTATAAATACGGCACCTATGGTAAAGGTTCCCCTTCATTAGCTGTCCGTTCTGCATAAAGTTCCTGTAACCGAGTCGTCACGGGACCGATGCTGTCATCTCCAATTTTTCTACCGTCAACCTCCAAAACAGGACTCAATTCACCAACAGTCCCCGTCGTGAAAACTTCATCGGCAGTGTAAACCTCAACCAACGAAACATTCCGTTCTGTGAGCGGGATCCCCGCCTCACGGGCGATTTGGATGACCATACCCCGCGTAATGCCGGGGAGGCAGCTATCGGCGTGGGGTGTCAGGACATGTCCACGCTTTACAATAAACATATTCGTCGCATTCGTCTCTGAGACATACCCGTGAATGTCGAGCATAATCGCATCGTCTACGCCAGCGACATTCGCCTCAATCTTGGCGAGGATGTTGTTAATCAGGTTATTGTGGTGGATTTTAGAGTCAACGCACTGCGGTGGATTCCGTCGGATCGCTGAAGTGATCAAACGGATACCACCCTTTGAATAGATAGGCGGCTTCCACTCCGCGAGTACAATCAGACTCGTACCGTACTGATTGACGCGCGCGTCCATACTGGAGGTAACTTTTTTCCCGCGACTGAGTGTTAGACGGATATGGACACCGTCGCGCATGCCGTTGGCTTCAAGCGTCTCGAAGATTGCCGTTTTGACTGCCGCACGTGTTGGGATATTCGCGAATGCCATAGCGTGCGCGGAATCCATGAGTCGGTCAAGGTGTTCATCCAATGCAAAAATCTTCCCGTTGTAGACGCGCAAGCCTTCCCATACACCGTCGCCACCTTGGACGAGGCTATCGAACACGGAAATCTTCGCATCCTCACGGGGCAGGAGCTCACCGTTAACGTGGATTAAAATATCTTCATTCCTTGAATCAGGTAATTTAGGCTGCATTTATCCTCCATAAATTGGCTATCGGCTGTCGGCTGTCAGAAAGAATAGCCGTCAGCCATCAGCCGTCAGCAGTCAGCGGAATAGCCATCAGCAGTTAGCGGTCAGCAGTCAGGGCGGTTTTTCTCTCACTGCGAGGCATGAAAAAACCTCTCAGCGGTCAGCGGATTAGCGGTCAGCAGTCAGGGCGGTTTTTTCTACTAAAAAACCGCCCAGCGGTCAGTAAAGAGGGTGTTTGGTAAATCCAACGTCTTTGCTGATTGCTGACGGCTGATGGCTGATGGCTATTCTACCATGTATCCCGTACGCTTACACCTTCATCCGTCAGATAGGTCTTGATGCTCTCAATCGTGAATTCGCCGTAGTGTGTAATAGACGCAACGATTGCGGCATCGGCATTGCTTTCGACAAATACATCGCGCAGATGCTGCGGGTTCCCGGCACCACCAGAGGCAATCACAGGCACCGGCACGAGATCAGCGATAGCACCCGTCAATTCGAGTTCATATCCGGCTTTTGTGCCGTCTGCGTCGATACTATTGACGACAATCTCGCCTGCGCCCAAATCAACACCGCGTGCCGACCATTCCAAGGCATCCCAGCCGACAGGTTTCCGACCACCGTCTATGTAAATCTCATAACCGCTCGGAATCTGTTCGCTTTTCGGGACCCGCTGTACCTGCATACTCAGCACGACACACTGACTGCCGAATGCCCGCGCACCTTCCGCGATAAGTTCAGGGTTCCGCACAGCACCGGAATCTATACTCACCTTCTCTGCCCCTGCGAGTAGGACGCGGCGCATATCTTCAAGCGTGCGCAGTCCACCGCCGACAGAAAAAGGGATAAAAATCTCAGCGGCGACAGCGGAGACGACATCAATCATTATATCACGGCGTTCATTGCTTGCCGTGATGTCGTAAAAGACGAGTTCATCGGCACCGCCCTCATAATAAAAGCGTGCCATCTCAACCGGGTCGCCGACATCGACATTGCCTTGAAAAGCGATGCCTTTCGTGACCTTTCCTGCACGCACATCTAAACATGGAATTATTCGTTTCGTTAGCACTTTTTAATTTTTGAACCTCCGCTCCGATTTTTCCGTTTTGACCAACAACTCGTGCCTTATTCTATTATATTCGGAGTCGAGTTGTTAGTCAAAAAATCGGGTTTCTGATACGTATGAATCACAATTTGGAGTGATTAACATTTCTCAAAGTTCTGTATAGTTTTCGAGTCCCGCGGGACTACATTTTCTCCAGGCCCGGTAGTTGCGGTTTTGCGGCGTACCCATAGGTGTCAATTTAGGGATATTTTGCGATATTTGGTGCGCCCCGATCATAGATGCTGAAGAAACACCCTATCAAAAACCCCCTACGGGGCTTGGTTCTTGGCGGAGACACATTTCTACACAGATGCTGCAGAAATCCGCAGAAACACCCAAGCAAATACCCCAAGCAAATAAATCCTACGGAACTCAAGAGAGGTTTGAAGTCATCAAGGTTTCCGCGTCGTATCCGGTTCGGTTGCAAACCGAACCTACCGGACCTGGGTACCCAAGCGGTTATTTTTTCTAAAATTGACACCTATGGTGCGGTTTTGCGGCGTACACACCTGCCCCCCTGATAAGGGGGGATAAAGGGGGGTTTCTTGCGACCTGCATTATTGCCCGTTCCTCTCACCGCATAGTAGTCCTTCAATGTTCAGTTTATACATCATCCTGTTCGTAGTAGGGCAATTTTGCGGTGTACGCGAAGAAATACCCAAGCAATACGCAGAAATACCCAAGCAAAAACACCCCAAATGCGACGTGCATTATTGCCCGTTTCTCAATTGACGTAATAAATCAATCTTTTAATCTCAACCCCCGAGTCGCCGTTTGAATATATTCAAGATGTCATCAAATTCGGAGACCTGTAAAAGTTTATACATCGCCGCGAGTATCAGCAGCCCCAACCCTATTGGGGCAAATACTGCGACAGTGCGTGGGATGATGCCTTCCGTGCCGAGCCAATCGCTTTCAATGACCCCATTTGTCAGCCAGCAGACGAACCCCATCACCGCCGAAGCGATCAAGATTTTAAGCGTCAGTGGAACGACCGCGCGTAACCCCAACCCACCGACTTTTCGGCGGAGCAGCAACAATAGGATACCACAATTCAGCGTTACCGTCAAAACCGTTGAGAAGACCACGGCACGTGGGTCCAAGAAGAATCCGCGAAAGATAAAGAGATAGTTGAGGCAGATGTTAAGCATCACTGCGCAAATACTCACAATAACAGGGGCGCGAATATCTTTGTAGGCGTAGAACCCATCGGTCACAATTTTGAGTGTCGAGAACCCACACAGACCAAAGGCATAGACGAACAGAAGCCCGCCTGTCCTGATTGTGTCTTCTTCGACAGTTTCACCCCATTCGTAGAGCAAACGACAAATCGGTTCAGATAGCATCATGAGTCCAATGCCAGCCGGAATTGTTAAGACCAGCATTAAACGGAGTGCATAAGAGAGCGCATTGCGAAAATTCTGCGTCTCCCCGGCTGTTACGTACCTTGCGAGTTGTGGGAGTGCTACTGTTGAAATCGCGACACCGAATATCCCGATAGGGAGATGCATGACGCGGTATGCCCGACTAATCCACGTTAACCATCCAGAATCGGAAGTAATAAAGAACGTGTTCGTCAATAGGTTCACCTGTACCGCCGCAACGCCTAACACGGCGGGTCCAACAAGATGAAGGACTTGAAGCACTCTCGGATCGCGTAGGCTCAGCATCGGACGATACCGAAAGCCGACACGGTACATAGATGGCACCTGAATCAGGAACTGCAGGATACCGCCGACGATTACGCCGATCGCCATACCCGTTACGGGGTGAATCTCGAACAGTGGACACACATAGTAACCACCTATCCCAATCGCAAGAGAACTCACATTAAAGAAAGTGGATGCGCAGGCTGGAATACCAAACTTTCCCTTACTGTTCAACAACCCCATCGCAATTGCTGCAAATGACACAAATAGTAGATACGGAAACATCAACTGCGTGAGATAGATTGCCAGTTCAACTTTACTGTCAAATCCGAAATGTTGTAGGGGCTGGGTCGCCCAGTCCGTACTATTATCAAAATCATCCCGTGCCAACACATCAACAATAGTAGGTGCAAAAGCGATACCGAGAATTGTGATACCGACTAAAACGAGGAGCGTCAGATTAAAGATACGGTTCGCAAGATGCCACGCCGCTTCTTCGCCGTCTTCGGCTTCCGTCGCGAGGAATGTCGTAATAAACGCTTTGCTCAAGATACCTTCGCCGAACATATCGCGCAGAAAGTTCGGGATACGGAAGGCGAGGTAAAAAGCGTCCGCACTGACTTTTGAAGCGAAATAGTACCCGATCGCCGTTTCGCGGGCGAGCCCTAATATCCGAGATACCAGCACAGCGATGCTGACAACCCCTGCAGCACGGGTGACGTTTTGATGCTGTTGGTCCGTGGATTTCGTTTCATTTTCCATTTTTGTATTGGCTATCGGCTATCGGCTTTCAGCCGTCAGAAAGAATAGTCCCGTAGGTTGGGTTGAACGGATGCCCCCGAAACCCTCCAAATCATAGAAAAACATAGCTTTCTCCTGATACGCAACTGACACCAAACACCGAGTGAAACCCAACACTTTCGATACCCTGAAACTTCCTACACCCTGACAGTGTAAAGTTGGGTTTCACTACGTTCAGGAGTAGATAGAACGCGATATTAACTTTCTGGTGTCTTTGGCTTATCAACATCCAACTTCTCAACGCCGTTCTACCCAACCTACCGGACTGAAAACTAATAAATTGACATTTCACGTAAATTCGTGTAAATTTAGAGAAACCACAAAAGAAAGGAGAACGCAAGATGCAAGAAAAACGATACTTTACACTCGAAGAAGCCAACGCATGTATCCCCGACTTAGTTGATGAGATTTCACAGTTAAGAGCCATAAGAAACCTACTCGCAGGATTACATGCAGAAATCACACCACTTTTGGAGGTAGTCTCCTCTAACGGTGGCAGTAAGCACACCCCCGCACTCCTTAAAGCGACTGCCGACTTTGAGGAAATTTTGGAACGGATTGCGGCGCGTGGCTGTCATCTGAAAGGACTTGACCCCGGATTGGTCGATTTCCCACATCTCCGCGAGGGTCGGGAGGTCTATCTCTGCTGGCGCATCAACGAAAACGAGATCCGCTACTGGCATGAAATTGATGGCGGATTTGAGGGACGACAACGACTGTAGGGGAAACCGGGTAACCCAACGCCTACATCCTTAGAATTTACGCATTCCCTCTTAAAGTCCCCTTGATAAGGGGGATTTAGGGGGTTGAAAATAGGGACGACAACGATTGTAGAGGCTCGGTAACCAGTAGGGACTGGGTAACCCAGCCCCTACGTCTGGAAAAAATGGTTCGTCGGACCGTGTCCATGTCCGATATCCAAGGCGTGCTGAATAGCACCTGTAATATACGCCTTCGCTGTCCTGACAGCCTCCATTAAATCTTGGTTCCCGTGCGCCAGTTGTGTCGCAATCGCCGCTGAGTAGGTGCAACCGGTGCCGTGCGTGTTTTCTGTTTCAACGCGTTCCGCCTGAAAAAAAGACCACTCGCCGTTGTAATAAAGCACATCGGTTGCGTCGTCTCCGATAAGGTGTCCACCTTTGACGAGAACGGCGTGACAACCGAGTTCAGCAATCGCTTTCGCAGCACTTTTCGCGTCATCTATGCTTTGGATCTCCTGTTCTGCAAGCAATTCCGCCTCGTAGACATTAGGTGTAATCACCGTCGCCAGCGGAATCAATGCCGTTTTGAGGCTATCAATCGCTTCCGCTTTCAAAAGCGGGAATTTGCTTTTGGAGATCATCACCGGATCGACGACGATAGCAGGCGGTGTATATTCTTTTAATTTCCCAGCGACCGCTGCAACAATCTCCGACGAGGAGAGCATTCCTGTTTTGACACTGGCAACATCAAAATCCGTGAAGACCGCGTCCAACTGTGCCTCAATCAGCGAAATCGGTAAATCAAAAGCGTCGGTCACCGCGACTGTATTCTGTGCGGTAACGGAGGTAATCGCGGACATTGCAAAACCGCCATTCGCGGAAATCGCCTTGATATCCGCCTGTATACCGGCACCTCCGCCTGAATCTGAGCCTGCAATCGTTAAAATCTGTTTCATTTTTTTCCCTGCTAACCTAAAATATCAAGATAGCGTCTCGCCTGTTCTCCCGCATTTGTCGGAGACATAACGCCTGACATGACAGCCACGCCAAAAGCACCCGCAGCTAAGCACTCAGAAACTCTTACTGGTGTAATCCCACCTAATGCGAAGACCGGCAGTTTAACACTCTCTGTCATCTCTGCCAAGTGCTCTACGCCAACAACGGGACCGTATCCCGGTTTGCTTGCTGTCCGATAGATAGGGCTATAGGTTACGAAGTCGGCACCTTCCGCCTCTCGTCTTTGCGCTGCATCAAGACTATGCACCGAGCATCCGACATAGAGGCTGTTCTCTGTTCGCGCTTTCACCGCCTCTACCGATTCTGCATTCGCTGGCAGATGAACCCCCGCTGCACCGACTTCGAGTGCAATGTGCGTGTTTGTGTTGATGAAAAGTTTTGCATTATAATTTCGACACAACTCAGCGATCGGTTGTGCCAGTCCGATCAACTCGGTATTGTCTAAATCCTTCTCACGCAATTGGATGGCGTTTACGCCAGCATCTAACAATTCCGAGACGACATCGGCTAACGGGGTGGGTGTGCATCGGTGTCTGTCGGTAATGGCATACAACTTAAAATCAATTCTTTTAATTTTCCTTGCGGTTCGGTAAGGTAGGTTTAGATATTGACGTGCCTTTCCGTAGATCCGCCCTCCATTCCATTACGGGCTACAGTTTTGACTGATGCTCTAAAGAAACATTTTTAATTTTCCTAAATTTCTCTTCGCAGACGTGCGGCAAACGCGCCATCAACGCCGTGTTCATGTGGGAATGTCTGGACGAAGCCTTGTGGTGTTATCACACTTGGTGGCACATCGGGCAGAAAACCTTTAGCATTTTCTATCGTCCACATCGGAAAATCTGCCAAAAATCGCTGGACCACCTTTTCGTTTTCGATCGGTTCAATGCTACAGGTACTGTAGACAAGGATGCCGCCGGGTTTGATGTATCGCGCTGCGTTTTTTAATAGGTTATATTGTATTTCACTGAGGGCGCGAAGCTGTTCAAAGGTCTTATTCCACCGGATGTCAGGATGCCGCCGGAGTGTCCCGAACCCTGAGCACGGTGCGTCAATTAGCACGGCATCTGCAGTTTTCATAAAACTCAGACCGGCTTTTGTCGCGTCAAGCACTCGGGTCTTAACGTTACATGCCCCGACACGTCGGCAATTTTTTTCCAACACGGCGACTTTTTCGGCTGAGACATCCACGGCGATAATTTTCCCAGCATTGCCCATGAGATGTGCGAGATGTGTTGTCTTACCGCCGGGCGCAGCGCACAGATCCACGATGAATTCCGCGTTCTCTGGTGAGAGTAGGCGCGCCACTAACATTGCGCTCTCATCTTGCGCATAGATATCCGCTCGATTGAGGATATCCTTTAACGTCTGATCGCCAGCAGTATCAAAAGCGGTGATAGCCCGGCTTTCAAGGACCACGCCATCGGGTGCTATTTTGGAGGCGGTCGCGGCGATGCCGCTTGCTGCTAACGATTCGCAAGCTTCTTCACGTTTTGTTAGGAGGGTATTCACACGGAGTGCGAGCGGCGCGATCTGGTTGCTGGCACGACAGAACGCCAACGTCCACGCAACGCCACGTGTCTCAAGCCATCGCTTCACTAACCACGTCGGATAGGACAACGAAAACGAAATATGTTCGGTGGGGTTCGCATCAAGCAGTGGATAGGTGAGTGTCGCGCCTTCGCGTTGCACGGAACGGAGAACTGCGTTGATAAACCCCGCGGTTTTCCGTCCGCTGTTGCGTCGTAAATGGGAAGTCGCGAGTTGGACGGTTTCAAAAATAGCGGCGTGCGCGGGTATACCATCGAGGTGTAGCAGCTGAAACGCGCCGAGTCGCAGGATATTGCGATGGCGCGCGTCCAATTGAAATCTCGGATTGATAAACCGATCCAGCACCCAATCCAACTGTTTCTGCCAACGGATAACACCGTAGACGAGTCCATTAATGAAACGGCGTTCGCGTCCTTCAACAGCGTGCCGTCCGAATGCACCGTCAACGACAGATGCGATTGATGTACTGCTGTGCGAGAGGGTTAGTAAGCATTCTAAGGCGACTTCGCGGGCGTTCATATTTTTTTAATTTTCGCAAGGCGTGCAACAACACGAAACGCATTTTTAACTTTCGCAAGGCGTGCAATAACATGAAACGTTTAAAAGTATCCCTCGCCTCAGAACCGTCTGCCGCCGTTGTTGCAGACTTGTCTTCTTGGCTAAAGCACGGAAATTACGCTGCTGCCGCGGTGAGCGTATGCAACTTACGGGTGAGCCGAGACTTCTGACGATTTGCTGTCCCTTTTTTAATAACACCTTTACTTGCAGCTCTATCCAAGAGGCTTACTACGGTTTTGCACAACTCTTGTGCCTGATCAACATTGCCTTCCTCAAGTGCGGTTTCTGTCTGTTTGAGTACGGTTCGCAGTGTTGCTTTGCGGTGGCGGTTGCGTATCTGTTTCGCTTTATCCGCACGTGCGTGTTTCTTTGCAGATTGTCGATGCAAAATTCTGACTCCTTTTTGAGAACTTGTCGGTTCAATAGTTGAAGTGTTAAATATCTTTTTTCAATAGGCGTACTTAATGATACCACAAAATATCGGGTTTGTCCATATTTTTTCTTTAGCAGAGCCGCTGACTTCACCTTGCTTCCGGGTGCATCCATCTTTTCGCTTCAGCCGATTTCACTAAATCGCGCAAGGTCAGTGACGTATCAGTACCGTAATTGTCAAATTTTTCTTTGTCAAATATCCAGTAGTAGAGCATAACATATATCTCAAATGGGTTACATCCCTCCGTACCGAAATATTCCGAAGCGTCAATCTCGCACATATTTTGGATCTCGAATTCCTCACAAAACGCCTCAAGGAGTTCATAGCCATCGTCACCGGCTATCCCTAAATCGTCCGCCAACAGCGTGTTTGGATTGAGTTTTTCCGCTGATGTAGACCAGAATTCCGCTACGAAAGTTTTGACGCGAGCATAAAGTTCAGGATTTAGTTCCTCTTGAGGCTCTTCTTCTATCAGGGAACTCCCACAGCGTGAACATCTGATAGCGTTTTTTTTAGTCCCTTTTGAACAGTGAGGGCATTCCATTAGCGAGAAAAGCGCGTAGAAAAGCCGAGTCGCCACATACAAAACAGCAGAAATGACCACACACAAGCCCCAAAGAAGAAAAGTAACACCGAAAAACAGAAACAACACACCGAAAACAACAAGAATAACAGACTTAACAAATTCCATTTATATCTCTACTCGATTATTTGTGTTGGCTTATCTCTACTGATTTTTAAGCAATTTTTTCACCTCAGCCTTGTAGGACGTGTTGGGGTAGTCCTTCAGGAGCCGCGTAAATGCCAATCGTGCGGCGGCTTCATCTCCGAGTTCGAGATATGTTTTCCCCAACCCATATAGGACCTCAGGTCCAATATAGGATCGTCCCTTCTGAAAATAGGTATTAATGAATTCTTCAACTTGAGCAAATACCCGTCGTGCGGCGGCTTCATCTCCAAGTTCGAGGTATGCTTTCCCCAACCCATATAAAACTTCTGTCCTAACATAAAGGTACCAAGGATGCGGATAGGTCTTAATAAGTGCCTCAAGCTGCGTAAATGCCAATCGTGCGGCGGCTTCATCGCCTAACTCCAGATACGCTTTACCAAAGGCATACAAAACCTCATCGCCGGTATGCGGGTGATCTTCCTCCGGGTCGGTATAAAATAGTGCTTCATGCATGGTAAATACGCGTCGCGCAGCAGTTTCATCGCCTAACTCCAGATACGCTTTACCCAGCGCATATAAGATATGCCTTCCAACGGTTGGGGGCCAGCCATCATCTTGCAGGAAAGCATCAATTTGCGAATCCAGTTGCCGAAATGCTTGCCGTGCGGCGGTTTCATCATCCAGTCCGAGATATGCTTTACCGAGCGCGTATGAACTGTTCCACATCAGGCGAGCAGTGTCTCCGTACTGGCTTGAACGTGGGACGGATATTGACTTAAATTTGGAACTGGCTTCCTCGTACCGTCCCTGCTTGAAAAGAATGTACCCCCAAAGATAGAGGATACGTGCTTGATGGTCCGGAAGTATCGCAGTTTGGTAACTTTCTCTGATCGCCGCCTCGGCTTTGATATAGAGGGGTGCGTCTCCTTCTGCTTCTGCCAATTTAGCGTAGCAAAAAGCGATATTGTATTTGAGTAAAGCTGGAAATCTGACATCAATGATCTTGGTGGGGCGAGGACGAATTTTAAAGACTTCTTCATACTTCTTAATAGCCGCGCTGTATTCACCAATATGTTGTAGGTCGTTCGCTTCACTGTACAGTTCCACGTACAAATTCGGCAGCGTGTTCGGCGTAGACGGAAAAAGACAGCCACACCCGAGCATCCCCAGCGTAAGAACGCCAACAATACACCTGTTGAAAACTTTTATTACAACGGACATAAGAACCTCCGATCCAGTGCGATCCGATCAAACATACCTATTTCACCCTGTCCGATCCCCGAGCGAAAGTGCCGATGACTTCCCGGGATCCACGCTAATAGAGCCTTAAATAATATGCGTCGCTATTGAAGGAGATAAACTCTTCTGGGAGATATTCCAATCGCTCAGGAATACCTTTCTCATTCAAACGGATGATAAACATCAGGGTTCCTGGATATCTTGCAGAATTATACTCATCTATTGAGACGCTATACAGCTCTTCAGGTTCAAGAGGGACGGCTTTCACCTCTTCTCGGTAGCCCGGTGGTACTTCCCCGTAAGTGAGAGAAGACACGGGCGGCTTCGGATGCCACCCGAAGAGACAATTCATGTAATAGTAAGGGAGAAAATTAGAAGATTTGTGTTCCAGTTTCCAAACCGTTTGCCAAGCGTTATTTGGTATTTTCTGTTCCCAAAGGATTTTCCAAGTACCTTGTGGTATTTTCAACGCCGATCCCTTTTTGAGTTCAGCAGAAGGTTTCGCTTTCCGAACTATAATCGTTTCAATGTCCAAGCGTCCTTGAAAATATGGATCCGCGGATATATAAAACGTCGGCTGCCTCACTTTTGACCCCGAATCGATGTTGACATGCCCAAAGCCGGGGTGACAGCCGGTGAAAACCGAAAAGCAGCTGATGAGAATACTAACGAGTGCAATAGGGACACAGATTTTATCTTTCATCTTTCTCGCTATGGATATCAGGTTTTTCATTTGAAAAGACTCCAAAATTTATTTTACCATTGGGGTAAGTAAATCCGATCTATTTTCTATCGCCAAGCACACCACAGGCGATTAAAATAACCCATATCTGGGAACGAAGGCGGAGATGTTTCCTGCTTGCTCTCGTCTGGGTCCCGAAATCGAATTCTATGTGCACCGTCAAGTTGTTTCCAGTACGTCGTCTGCCAAGGCGCGATATAATCCCGCGCAACGGACTCTAAAACTATCGTCTCTGGTTCGTAATAACGCTGGGATTCAAAGTACTTTTCGAGCCAATCTTTATCTGCACAAATCATTTCCCATATTATATCTTCAGTGTCGTCTAAAAATCCAAACCCCGCGATTATGTATCTTTGCCAGTTTGGGGCAGTGAAGGCTTCCCATTGCGCACCGCCTTCCTGCGTTAGTCCATAATATGTGACTTTTTGTTTTTCCATAGGGACACCGACCCAGGATTTGGATTCATCCAATGCCAGTTCAATTTGTTCGGCAGTTGAAATAAAATCCAGCACCTCCCCTGAAAACAAGAAGCGAGTTTCCGCATAAATCAGTCCCGAAGAGAGGAGTCGATGAAGAGTCTCAACGAGTACATCTCGCGTTAAGCCGTGTCCTTTTTTATTCAGATGTAACTCAAGATCGCTGTCAATGAGACTGGAGATATCCCATTCGTGCTCGACGACAGTCTCAAGTAGCCAATACTCACCGCGTGTAAATCGTGGTTCCATGCTGCAATTCCTTGTAAAATTAAGTTCGCTTTTCAACCCATTTTGCTTATTTTTCACCTGGGTGGCAAGTAAATCTAACCCGTTTTTCTATTGCCAAGCATACCAGGCCTGATAAAAGTATCTTCCCCACGGCGGGTAAGGTGGTTTAGCGTTTCCCTCCGCGCTCTTATCTCGACACCGAAAACGGACGCTATGTCCGCCATCGAGTTGTTTCCAGTACGTTGCCTGCCACGGTGTAGCAGAATCCCACGCAATAGACGCTAAAAATAGTTCCTTTTGATTGTAGAAACACATAGCGTCGATGTACTCTTCAAGCCAATTTTGAATAGGATGGTGCCAGTCTTTATCAGCCTTGCGCCAATCTTTATTTCCACAAATCAGTTCCCATATTTCATATTCACCGTCGTCTGCCAATTGGAAACTCGCGGTTATGTATTTTTCCCAGTCTGGGGCAGCGAAGGCTTCCCATTGCGCACCGCCTTCCTGCGTCAACCCATAATACGTGCCTTTTCGCTCATCTACGGGGACACCGACCCAACGTTTCGGTTCATCGAGTGCCAGTTCGATTTGTTCAGTGGTAGAAATAAAACCTGTCGCCTCATTTTTGGCATAAATTAGCCCCGAGGAGAGAAGTCGATAGAAGGTCTCAACGAGTGAGGTGCGTGTTAACCCGTGCCCTTTCTTATTCAGGCGTAACTCAAGGTCGTTATCAACGAGAGCACAGATTTCTAATTCGTGCTCAACGGCAGTCTCAAGTAGCCAATACTCGCTTCTTGTAAATCGTGGTTCCATGCTGTTGTTCCTTATAAGTTGCGCGTCTACAATGTGAGGTGTCCAGTTTTGTATTAGTCCCCAAATGCATTCGCGACAATCACCAAATCGAGGATATTGACAACACCATCATTATTGAGGTCGGGTTCTGCTTCGCCAAAAGCATTCGCCACAACGACCAAATCGAGGATGTTCACCGTTCCATCGCCATTGACATCCGCAGAAGGTTGGGTTGCTTGTTTTAGATAGATTTCACCATCTAAATCGGGCAGCGTGTGTGTTATGCTTGCGATACTACTTGCGACACCGGTGGTTTGCATCGGGAGGCTAATCTCTTGCGCCTTACCACTACGATTATAGACCGCCCAGCCGTTGGTGAACTCTCGGATAAATACGCCGTCTCGGTTGTCGTAACGCTGCCCTTTTGTTTCTGCCCCACTGACAGGACGATCAAGATCGGCATCCCAGAAATCATACCAAATATGTTCATGGTCAGGTCCGCCGTAATTTCGCTTACCAGTATTGTAAAGCACGTAACCATCAGAGTGTGTTAATCCCATTGTAGTGAATAATCGCATCCAACGTCGGTTCTCAGGACTATCAGGCGGTTCTGTGCCAATCCCTTCACCCTCCAAACAATTGATCTGCGGGGAGCGTAGGTTTTCTTCATTCCAAAGTAGTATGTCTTCAATTTCAATGAGTTCACGATAAGTGTAACCTTCTGGATGATCTCTACCAAGTTCCATAAAACTTCCGTCAATGTATTCAGCATAGGCTGTTGGTTTCGATCTACCAGCATTAACAAGTATCAGAAAGTCCTTCCGAACCCGGTTTCGACCCTCACGCAATATACGGGTTGTTGCAGCGATGATTTCTTCATTAGTATGAGGATAGACATCTCGTCCGACAAAACCAGTAGCATTCCAAGCAAACCCGTCAATCATAATGCCATCATAAAGTCCACACTCAGCAATATTCACAATTCGTTCAATGAAATGATCCTGCACCTTCGGATTCATAAGGTTTATCATTGCCGCGTTAATAATCTCACTGTAAACTATTTCACCTCTGTCATCTCTAAGCAAAAAATCGGAGTCCGGTGGAAATTCTGATGGCGAAACTCCATGAATAATGATGTGTTGAAGGGAGACTATGTTCGGATTTAGAGCAAGAAGCCTATCACGTTCATCTTGCGCAGCTTCTAAATTACCCGCAACCTGAGTCGCCAAGCCGCGTGTGCTCTGACTCGGAGTTGTGTGCCAATTAAGCCCAAAAGTCAGATTGAAAGCGAGATCATGATAATCTATACCGCCATGTTTAGGTAACCCTGCAATTATGAGACTATCCCACGCCTTAAAAACAGATGGAAATGATCGTGTTAAGATACGTTCTTCAACAGGTAAAGACGGTATTTTACAAAACATGTTAGACGCAAATCTGGTCAGATTCAAATGCTGCAAGGCACTGAAATTCCAGATAGGATTATCTATAATATTCAACACTTCCAACTCGGTGAGATTTACTAATGGACTGACATCTGTGATCAAATTACTGCCAAGGATTAGTATTTTTAGGTTTTTCAATCCAGCAAGGGGAGTTACATCCGAGATTTGACAAGCTGCCAAATCTAAATCTTCTAAATGGATGAGGTTTGACAGCACTCTGAGGTCGCTTATAGGATTGTGGGCTGCATTGAAATATAAAAGGGAGGTTAAAGGTTCTAATGGCGATAAATCTGAGACTTGATTACCAAGCAGAACTAATCCACGTAATTTTGTTAAGCGTCGCAGCGGCGTTATATCTTGTATGAGATTTCCTCCAAGATTGAGACCCACTTCCAGATTCTCAGCGAATTCTAATCCCTGTATTGAACGAATCTCTCTGTTCTGTGCTTCAAGATGTGTCAACTGTTTAATATTGTCTTTAGTCAACGGCACTTTATCAGGCAACCCGAGTTTTTCTCGGATTGCCATGTACAGGTTCGGATCCGGCATCCAGTGCGGTTCTTCTGCGCCAGCGTAAAATAGACAGCCAATCGCTAAGAAAATAAGCGCACAGAAATTAAGCTTTTTCATATAGGTCTCCTATTTTTGTTATCCATAGGTGTCAATTTAGGGATTTTTGACAGCATTTTGTCAACTGTAGATATAAACATGTTGAAGAAACACCCAAGCAAAACCCCCTACGGGCTTGGATCCTTGTTTGATACCGCTGCTATAGACATTCCGTCGCTACGCGACTGAAGAGGGGTGTGAAGTCTTCAAGGTTCCCGGGTAGAAGCCGGTTCGGTTGCAAACCGAACCTACCGGCCTGGGGACCGCGAGGGTTGTTTTTTTAAATTGACACCTATGGTTCGGTTGATGAAGATTAATTTATTAATTCGGTAATTTTTAGGGAAGCCCGGTTCGGTTAGGAAACCGAACCTACCGGGCATGGGGAAAATTAGAATTACCGATTTATTTTCTTAAACTTCATCAAACCGAACCTACCGGGCATGGAGGACCGCTAAATTGACACTTATGGTCTCCTATTTTTGTTATTGATTAAATGCGTTCGCAACAATCACCAAGTGCCAGCACCCTGCATTCTACCTTGGATCTATAAGGTTCAATTCAATGAGCGGTGTGAAGTCTGTTATCGGATTCCCTTGAACCTGCAATGTCCGCAACGCGACTAACCCTGCCAGGGGGCTGATGTCTCCAATGGCGTTGCCGCTAATATCCAAAATACGAAGCCTCTTCAACGCAGCAAGCGGACGGACATCCGAAACCTTACTATTCGCCAGCCAAAGTCGTTCCAAGTTGATGAGGTTCGTCAGTGCGTGTAGGTCAAGATTTGGTGTGTTGGGCATCAATCCCGAAATATTCAAGACTTTAAGGTTCATCAAAGTCGTCAGGGGGTATAGGTCTGTTATCGAATTTCGACTCAGGTTAAGTTCTCTGAGGTTCGTCGCAAACTCTAAGCCGCGGATGTTATGGATACCTTTGTCGGAGATATTGAGTTCCTGCAGTTGTAGCATCTTCTCTTTGGTAAGCGGCATATTCGGTAGGAGTCCAATCTCACCGCGGACGGCAATGCGCAACGCAGCATCTGGCATCCACACTTCAGCAGAGTTAGTTTGTTGCGCCATCTGTTGGATAGCATCATATTTGAAGTCCGTGAGATTCAGTTTCGGGATCGGTGTAAAATCTGTGATCGGATTCCCCTGTACCCACAAAGTTCGCAGCGCAGTTAACCCAGAAAGTGGATGGATGTCTTCAATGGCGTTATATCTAATATCCAAGATGTGTAGGTTCGTTAACGCGGAAAGCGGACGGATATCCGAAATACCGCTGTATTCCAGACAGATATATTCTAAACTGGTGAGACGCGCGAGCTGATGCAGGTCTATTAGCGGACAGTGACTCGCGTCGAGTTCCCTCAGATTCAATCTGTAGAGGGGTCGCAAATCTGTGATTGGATTCCCTTCAATAGATAATGTCCGCAGTTTTGTCAATCCCGAAAGCGGTGTTAGGTCCAAAACGCCGCTTCTGTGCAAAAGGAGCCTCTCTAAGTTCGTTAAATTCGCCAGCGGATGGAGTTCAAGGTTCGCCATAGGGAGCGAGATATCTCCGATATGTAAGTCTTTAAGTTTCGTTAAGTTTGCGAGCGGACGTAAATCTGTGATTGGATTCCGACTCAAGCGCAGATCTCTGAGATTCGTGGCAAACGCTAAACCGGTAATATCAAAGACACCTTTGCCGTGCACATCAAGGGAGTCCAACCTTAACATCTCTTCTTTCGTTAATGGGATCTCCGGTAGGAGTCCGAGTTCGCCTCGAACTACGGCGCGCAATACTGGATCTGGCATCCATGCCTCAGAAGGCTGCGTTCGTGTTGCGTGATTTGCTACACCATCGTATTTCAGATCCGTAAGATGCAGTTCAGAGAGTGGGCGCAGGTCCTTTATCGGATTCCCCTTGATCCACAATATTTGTAGATGCGTCAGCCCTATAAGCGGACTAAAGTCTCTAATATGGTTTTCCGTAAGGATCAGATGGTTTAGGTTTCTCAAGTCTGCGAGCGGCACCACATTTTGCAAATTGTTGTCAAAAAGGTCTAATTTTTTTAAGTTTACCAGATTCGCGAGTGGACTGAGATCGTCTACGTAATTGTCAGCCAAATTCAGGTAAGTAAGCGCAGTCAAGGAAGCGAGTGGAGATATATCGTTTACTTGGTTATTCCAGAGGCTAAGCCCGGTTAAATGCGTCAGGTTCGCGAGCGGTCTCAGGTCTGTGACTTGGTTACCGCCTACATTGAGATAGGTCAGGTTGGTGAGCGTAGCGAGGGGTTTTAAGTTGATGATAGCGTTACCCTCATCGCCTAAATGTAAATCCACTAAATTTTGGGCAAATTCCAAGCCCTTTAAATCAGTGATACCTTTTTCACCGGCGTGTAGACGCTGCAGCACCAGCAGCATCTCCTGCGTTAAGGGCACGGCTGCCGGAAGTGCGAGTTCCTCCCGAATGGCGGCACGTAATGCTGGGTCGGGCATCCATGAGACGGTCTTCTCTGGATGCACCTGTGCACCTGGTGCTGAAACTGTTTCGGAATCTTGTAATCCGGGACTATTGGTCTTATGGGTCATGATAGCGCGTCCGACTTGAGAGTGAAGTGCCGGTTTTGCGTCAGTGTCAAGGACAATGGGTGCTTCAATGATTTCGATGGTCGGTTCCGATGCTGCCTCAAAACTATACGGTTGCTGAAACCGTATGAGGTATTTGTTGCTAAGTCCTAGCATCAGCACCACCAAAATTGCAGCCACGCCGACGGCGAGCCACGGAATAGGGGATTTTGTAGGGGGCGACGCGACCGGTTTCATATCGGCAATTTTCTGCGTGATGGTTTCTGCGAGGTCGACAGAGAGTCGGAAACTCCCGAGCATTTCTTGTATCAAGAGTGTCTCGTCCTGCTGTAAACGTCGTCGTGCCCGCTGCAGGCGGCTGGTAATTGTATGCACAGAGACACCCAGAAATCTGCTAATCTCTCGCGTCGTCATTTCACCGAGATAGTAGAGCGTCATGACAGTACGTTCGCTCTCAGGAAGTTTATCAATCAATCTCTTGACAAGCTTCTGGCGGTTTTCAACAGATTCAGCTTCGCGTTGCTCTGATATATAACGCGCGTATGCAGATTTATCAACTGCGTCCATAGCGATCGTCTCCAGCAATTGTAGCCTTGCTTTATTGTTGCGCCGCCAGTTGCTACAGTGCCGACTTGTCATAACATAAAGCCAGCCAGCGAATTGGCGCGGATCCTTAAGCGTTGAAAGTTTGTTATAGACTTGGAGGAAAATGTCTTGCGTAATCTCTTCAGCATAGTGGAAATCACCGATCTTCCGCCACGCCAAAGCATGTACACTTTTCTGATATTTTCGGACCAAAGCAGTGAAAGCTGCCTCATCGCCCGACAAAATTCTGTGGATGAGTTGAACATCTTCTTCTATCATTGTCGTGCTCCATGATGAATGGATTTGGGGTCTCTTGCCTATCCGTTACTTCTTGGATAGAACACGCCTTTCAGTTTTTCCGAAACTTACTTATTAGCGGTCCGCTAATGATATTTCTTAAAGACACATTTTATTCCCAAAAACGTGCATAATATAAAAAAAAATTAAGTAGCACCTACGCAGACAGGATGTTTTGTCTCCGATTCGGTGTATCTGTTTTCAGCGGGGTGGCAGTTTTTTCAACAGCGATTCAGCGGCTTGAATGTAATTTTCATCCTCGGCATGTTCGACGACCCATTGTAGATACGCTCGCGCCATTACTGCGTTGCTGCGATAGTAGTGTACCAACCCGATATAGAAATGGTATACCTCTTGTATTGCATAACGCTGCCAAAAATTATACTGCTCCAATAACCCAATGAAGAAATCGTGATTCTCAGTATAGAATCTTTCGTTATTCAAGATGTATGTGGCACCATCCCACTCGAAGAAACTCATCCATTGCAGGTATGCTGCGCCAGGCGCACCATCCATAGATATGCAATCGGGGATTTTGATTTCATAGATGCCATCATTATCCCAGTCAACGTACTCTACAGGGTTCTCACTGCGGGTAGAACTATAACCGCTGCAGACTTTCTTGAACTCACCGTTCTGGAAAGAAATCACAGCCACACCGTAGGCATGTTCCACCCAGATGTCTAAAACACCATCACCCGTCAAATCTATGAGTTCAAAGGAGACACCCTTGAAACCCCAAGACCCGCCTCTCTGCATCGTCTGAGAGAAGAAAGGTGCCCTATAAACGCCAACGGTTTTCCCTGGAACATCAAAATCATAAGAACCTGTACCAAAAAGTTTGAAAAGTTCTTTTTTCTTCGGCACAGCTCCCTCGGTCTCAGACCCAACAATGAGGAGAAACGCTTGGCACCAATCGCGCCATTCCTCTCCCGCCTCAGCCACCATCAGAACAATCGTCTCTTTTCCGGGTGTGTTATCAACATTTGCTGTGGCTTTCATGCGAGTATTATAAGAGGCACCTTGCGGTGCGGGGAACTGCAAAAAACGGTGATACCTCTGTCCCTCAGGGTCAATTGGCGCATCAGGATACCTTTTATATTCGATATCAGCATTTTGGGGTGTTTGGGTGTCAGCACTCACCACTGGCCCCAATAGCAGGAGCGAGATAGAAAACCCTAAAAGTGTGGTTTGAAGGTGTTGGTTCATATTTTGTCTCCAAATAAAAGCGGCGATGCTGCTCTGAATGGATCGGTTCTCATCTTCGCCGGTGTGGCAATTTTTTCAAGAAAGATTCAGCGGTTTGAATGAAATCATCCGTCTTCCCACGTTCGATAACTGACTGTAGATACCCTCGCGCCATTCCCACATTGCCATAATAGTAGCATACCAACCCTATGTAGAAATTGTATGTTTCGCACAGGGTGATAATGCTGCCGTGTCGAAGTATCTGATAATTATACTCGCTCAATAAACGAACGAGGAAATCGCCATCTTCGGCATAGAATCTTCGATTATTCAAAATATAAGCCGTTCCATTCCACTCGTAGAGGCTCATCCACGGCAGATAAGGCGCGCCAGGAACATCATTGATAGGTATACTATAGGGAATCTTTATTTCATAACTCCCATCACTATCAAGGTCAACATACGCAGCATCAGGCAGGAGCCCGGGAACCGTGTAACTACTCAGGACTTCCTTGAACTCACCATCCTGAAAAGAAATCACAGCCACAGCGTAACCAAATTTAACCCAAATATCTAAAATGCCATCGCCTGTCAAATCGACGAGTTTACAGACGATTTTGCGGGATTTAAGAGCATCTTTTGGCGGTTCAATGAAGACGAATGGTGGACTCCGAAGTTCAATCGCTTTCGCTGGCACATCAAGCGCAAGCGTACCCGAATCGAAAAGTTTGAAAAAAGCTTTTTTCTTTGGACCGGCTGCCGCGTTCTCAGCAATCAGGAGAAACGCTTGTGACCAGTTGCCAGCGTATGCGTAATTTTTTATACCAACATCAACCAGCATCAAAACAACGGTCTCTTTTTCGGGCGTGTCATCGATATTCGCTGTGGCTTTGAGCAGGGTACTGTACAAGTGTCCTTCCGGTGCGTCGGTGGAAAAAAAATCGTGATATTTTCGATCCTTAGGATACCATTGATACTTGACTTCAGAAGTCGTGGTTTTAGCGGTATCCGCATTCACCGCAAAACAACTGAGGCCCAGCAAAATAGAAAGCCCAAAAAGTGTGGTTTGAAGATATTTTTTCATATTTTTTCTCTCCAATTAGATCTGTTAGAGGTCAGACGCGGAGGATCCAGTTTCCAGCGAGATGTCAGTTTTTGCAAAAGGTCTTCCGCGGCGTGGATGAAGGACATATCTCTCAAGAGGTGTTTGATGATTCATTTCCTTAAGGGAAACCACAGTCAGTGATATCGGTTCGCAGGAATAGAAAAACAAGTTTGGGATCTTCTATTGCCAATCACACCAAACGTTATAAAAGTACTCCATACTCGGCGGAGGAGGCGGTTCAGCATCCTTCTCCTCGCGCGCGTCTCGCGCCTGAAATCGGAGTCTATATGCCCCCTCGAGTTGTTTCCAGTACGTCGCCTGCCACGGTGCAATATAATCCCACGCAACTGACGCTAAAGACACCTCTATTGGGTAATGAAAATAGATAGATTTAAAGTAGCTTTCGAGATCACCTTTATCTGCACACATCACTTCCCATGCTCTATATTCACTGCCATCTATCACTTGAAAACCTTCTTTTATGTACCTTTGCCAGTCTGGGGCGGCGAATGCCTCCCATTGAATGCCACCTTCCTCCGTCAGCCCATAAAACGTAAGTTTTTCCTTACCTACAGCGTCAATGTCCCTGGATTTCATTTCATCCAAGGCGCGTTTGATTTGTTCGTGCGTTGAAATAAACCCGGTCGCCTCACTTTTAGCATAAATCAGCCCCAAAGCGAGCAAGCGATGGAGGGTCTCAACAAGTGAGGCGCGTGTTAACCCGTGCCATTTTTTATTTAGATGTAACCCGAGATCGCTGTCCATGAGTGCACCGATTGCGAATTCGTCCTCAACAACGTTTCCAAGTAGCCAATACTCGCCGCGTGTAAATCGTGGTTCCATACTGTTGTTCCTTTACTTATGACACTAATAGTCAGATTTTACACCTTAAAGAACTCCGTAAATTATTTCGACATTGGCGGAAGCCAATCCAATCTATTTTTTTAACGCCAAACACGCAAAATTTCATGGTAGTCTTCCAGAGGCGGAGGCGGAAACGGTTTAGGATTCTCGCGATCGCGCTTGTCTTGATAGTGAAATCGGAGTCTATATGCTCCCTCGAGTTGTTTCCAATATGTCGCTTGCCAAGGGGCAATATAATCCCACTCCATGGACTCCAGAGACACCTCTACTTGACGATGAAAACAGAAAGATCGATAGTAGAATCCGAGTTGTCGTTTATCCGCACACATCACTTCCCACATTCCATATTTACTGCCCTTTGGCCAGTGAAAACCGTCTTTTATGTAGCTTTGCCAGTCTGGGGCAGCGAAGGCTTCCCATTGCGCGCCGCCTTCCTCCGTCAATCCATAAGACGTAGGTTTTTTGTTATCAAAGGGTGCATAACCTCTGGATTTGGGTTCATTCAGGGCACGTTCGATTTCCTCGGCGGTTGAAATAAAGCCGTCAACCTCATTTTCGGCATAAATCAGTCCCGAAGAGAGAAGCCGATAGAGGGTCTCACCGAGTGAGGTGCGTGTTAACCCGTGTCCTTTTATATTAAAGAATTCAGATTCGCTCCTAAAGAGCGCACCGATTGCGAATTCATCCTCAACGACGTTTTCAAGTAGCCAATACTCGCCGCGCGTAAATCGTGGTTCCATGCTGTTGTTCCTTTACTTATGACACTAACGGTCAGGTTTTACACTTTAATTTCTCAAAGGGAGCCAAAATTTATCTTCACATCGTGGACACGTCAATCCGATCTATTCTCCTATCGCCAAACACACCAAAGGCCACGATGCCATTCTGGACTTGCAGGTGGAGACCCTTGATAATCCTCCGCCTCGCTCTTGTCTTGAGCCTGAAATCGGAGTATATGTGCCCCCTCAAGTTGTTTCCAGTACGTTACCTCCCACGGCGCAACATAATCCCACTCAACCGATTCCAAAGACACCTCCAGTCGTTGATGAAAACATATAGATTCAACGTACCTTTCGAGCCACTCTTTATCCGCACATATCAGTTCCCATATTCCATATTCATCCTCGTCCTCGTCTGAAAATGTTTCGCCGCCCTCTACGTATTTTTCCCAGTCCGGTGCGGCGAAGGCTTCCCATTGCGCGCCACCCTCCGGTGTCAGTCCATAAGATGTGTGTTTTTTCTCACCTGCGGAGAAAACTCTCATGGGAGGTTCATTCAAGGCACATTCGATTTGTTCATAAGTTAAAATAAATCCGTCAACCTCATTTTTGGCATAAATCAGTCCCGAAGAGAGGAGTCGATAGAGGCTCTCAAGCAATGATGCTCGTGTTAACCCATGCCCTTTTTTATTTAGGTGTAACTCAAGCTCGCTATCAATAAGACCAGAGATAGACCATTCATGCTCAACGGCGATTTCAAGTAGGAAGTATTCGCCGCGTGTAAATCGTGGTTCCATACTGTCGTTCCTTTACTGCTTTGTATAACGTGAGCTTAAAAATAAAGATTGAAACTCCCGTAGGTTGGGTTGAGTGGTAAAAGACCAAGAACCCTCCCGTTGATGCAGAAGTAGCCGATTTTCAAAGACCCGTTTTTGTAGATACAAATAGCGAAACCCAACACCCGAAACGCTGTGGATGTGAAAATGCGTTGGGTTTCACTCGGTTTTTGGTGATTTCAGGTTTCTCTGTTCCCTTGAAAACTCTGTGCTGTATACGGTTTTTAGTAGGTCTCCGTTCAACCCAACCTACAAAATTCAAAATCTTTTATCAAACTCACGTTTTTATAGTGAACCTAAAAATAAAAAGACACTTTCAGTCTCCCCCGGTAGGTTCGGTTTCCCAACCGAACCGGTGCGGAGTGTCCAATTAATTCTAAAATCCATCAATGAACGAATTTGGATGCGTTGATATATGTCTGATGCGTTCACTTCCACAGAAGTACCGTACGGTCCCGACTTCTACTTGCAAGGGTCTTGCCATCCGGACTGAACAATACATTATAGACACTACCCGAATGACCCGCAAACTTCGCTTTCAACTCACCCGTCGCAACGTCCCACAAAAAAACCTTATAGTCGGGCCACGCATCCCCACTTGCGAGCGTTTTACCATCCGGACTGAACGAGACGCTATAGACACTGCCCGAATGCCCCGCAAACTTCGCTTTGAGGGCACCTGTTGCAACATCCCACAAAAGAACCGCATCGTCCCCTGCGTCCCGACTTCCACTTGCGAGGGTCTTGCCATCTGGGCTGAACGCGACACTCCTGACATCACCGTTAGGCGCGCCGAGTTCCGTTTTGAGGGCACCTGTCTCTACGTCCCATAAACGGACCTCACTATCATAACTTAAACTGACAAGTACCGTACCATCTGGGCTGAACGCTATACGCCTGATTCTACTATGGGTATCGAGTATCCTTTTGCGTTTACCCGTTTCAACGTCCCATAAAAAAACCTTATAGTCATAGTCGCCATAGTCTTTCGGGTTCCAAGTTACACCAGCGAGTGTCGTGCCGTCTGGACTGAACAAGACACTCCTGACCTCACCTGTAGGTCTCGCGAGTTTCGCTTTCACCGAACCCGCCGCAACATCCCATAAAATAACCTCGCCGTTATAATAATTCACACCGGCAAGTATAGCTCCATCTGGATTGAATGATACACGCCTGACCCAGCCTCTATACCCGGTGAGCACCGTTTTCACCGAACCCGTCGCAACGTTCCATAAATGAACCTGCCCGTCCGTATTCGCGCTGGCAAGTGTCTTGCCATCCGGACTGAACGCTATACTCCTGACCCGATCCGTATCAAGTCTCGCTTTCACCGAATTTGTACCAACGTCCCATAAATGCACCTCACCATCCGGACTCCGGCTGGCAAGTGTCTTGCCATCCGGACTGAACAAGATACTATTGGCAGTGCCTGTATGCCCGGCGAGTTTCGCCTTGAGACTGCCCGTCGCAACGTCCCAGAAAAAAATAGCGTGGTCACCTTTGCCCTGATTCGCGCTTACCAGTGTCTTTCCATCCGGGCTGAACAATACATGACTGACCATAGCCGTATGCCCTAAGAGTTTCGCTTTCACTGAACCTGTCTCAACATCCCACAAAAATATTGTTTTGTTTGAACACCCTGCGAGTGTCTTGCCATCGGGACTGAAGGCTACACTGTTGACCCTATACTTATGACCAGTGAGTGTCAATTTTACCACACCTGTCTCAACATCCCACAAAAATACTGTCCTATTTGAACATCCTGTGAGCGTCTTGCCATCGGGACTGAACGATAGACTATGGACCCCGCTTGTATGCCCTGTGAATGTGGATTTGAGGGTGCCCGTCGCAACGTCCCACAAGCGCGCCGTATCCTCATAACTCCAAGCATCACTGACGATTGTCTTACCATCCGGACTGAACAGCACATCACTGACTCCGCTTGTATGCCCTGTGAGTGTGGATTTGAGGGTGCCCGTCGCGACATCCCAGAGACGAACCGTACTATCATAACTTGCACTTGCAAGTATCATGCCATCGGGACTGAACGATAGGCTTTTGACCCCGCCCAGATGTCCAGTGAGGGTCGCTTTCACAGCCCCCGTCCCTACATCCCACAAACGAACTGTACAGTCCATATCCGCACCACCGCTGGCAAGTGTTTTGCCATCCGGACTGAACGATAAACTATAGACCCAATCCATCTGCCCAGCGAGCAAGGCAAGTTCTTGGAATGTTTTGGCATCATACAACCATATACCGATGTTCGTTCCTACCGCAAGCAACAAACCGTCTGGAGAATACGTTACCTCTCCCACGCTCCCTTTACCGAGACGCGCTTTGGCACCCTCAGGTAAACTGAGTTGCGTATATGCCATATCCTGCGCGAACCCAGGGCAGATACTGACGCACGAAACTATTAGGAGCGTCAAGGTGAACAAAAACGTCGTCTTTACTTTCATGTGCTCATTCCTTTTTTTCAGACGGATAGTTAATGAATTATACAGAAAAAGCGACAAGCCCCAAGAATAACAAAAAATGTTTCCGATAGAGACTAAACGTCGTATCCAGGATATCCTCAAATCGCATCGGTTTAAGGGCGGTTGTTCCTACAGTAGGCTCGCTGTTGTGATTTCGCGCTGTATCGTTGTGTGTTGGCATGTTTCCGCCTAATTATAGGGGGGTGTGCCAACTGGTTTAGGTTTTATTAGAGATTACACTTAGCAGTAGTTGTTTGTCTACCGCCATGCGTCGTGTAAGAATCGGAACCAGTTGCCGTGCATGATGGCGGCGATGTCGTCGTCGTTATAGCCGCGGGCTGACATTATGCCGGGTATCTTCTGGAGATCGGCGATGGTGTCCAAATCACTTGGGGACTGCTCACGTCCGTACCCACCATCCTTGGTTTGCAAGGCGGTCGATATTTGGGGTCTCGAAATGCTGCTGCCCATAGCAACTGAGCATCCCGCGTCCGAGATCGTCTGCGAAGATGAGAATGACATTCGGGGTAACTGTATTTCCCATATTATCCATCCAAATTTCCTGCGACAGCGACAAGATCAAGAATATTGATGACACCATCCCCGTTGATATCTGCGCGTGGTGCCTCATTTACAGGTTTACCGACATTTTTCGAGACAAGTACCAGATCTAAAATATTGATGACACCATCTCTGTTGACGTCCTCTTTGGGTCCCGTCCAAATCTCGTCTTCTGGTAATGGTGCGCGTTCTTTAATCTCTATCTCAAGTCTTGGGGCTTCCGAAGGGATCTCTTCACCCTCGCTATCAGCGAGAAGACAATTACCCGGCGTAAAGACGGCTGTCCCTATGTTTTTCGCTCTAAACTTGATAGACAGTAAGACTCCGCTTCCGTTGACCCCCTTCCCGTCCAACCGTAGAACTTTGTATCCACTAATGAGTCCTATTTCATTGTCGATGGTGCCTTCCTGAAATAGTGTCGCTGCCCCATCTGGCGAGAGGAAATCACCTTCAGTAACTTCAACAGCTTCAAGCAGATTCGCGTCAAAGGCGAGATTACACTGCCAACCCACTAAATTGCGTATGAACTGCGCATTGATGTCGAAAGTAAAGGGATTGCCGAGACCGACGCGCTCGGCGTTTGCAGAAAAAACAAATCCATTCGGCTCTATCTTGGTGTTCTTCCAGAGTTCGTCTAAAACCGAGTAATCGGTTATCGGATTATCTCGAATATTTAACCATTTCAGATTCGTTAAGTTTGCTAATGGCGAGACATCTGTGATATTGTTTTCTGCTAAAAGCAATCTCTCTAAACCTGTTAGATTTTGCAAAACAGAGACATCTGAGATATGGTTATTCAGCAGATACATCTCTCTGAGCTTCGGTGCATTCTCTAAAGAAGGGATTTCCGAGATTCCGGCACCACATAAATCTATCACTTCAATATTAGGATTTACGAATAGCGACATATCCTTAACTGGAGCATCCCATATTCGAATGGTTCTCAATTTTTCTTTACCTGCCAATGCTGAAATATCGGTTATATGGGCACCATCATGGTTGGTTAAAGCTAAATGTTCTAATTCCGTCAGTCCTGCGAGAGGTGAGAGGTCTGAGAGTGGATTCGCTGACATACCCAATTCTCGTAGGTTTGTCAGTCCCGCAATTGGTGAAAGGTCTGAGATATTATTATAATCAATCAACAATTCTCGTAGGTTTGTCAGTCCCGCAATTGGTGAAAGGTCTGAGACATTATTACGCTCAATCAACAATTCTCGTAGGTTTGTCAGTCCCGCAATTGGTGAAAGGTCTGAGACATTATTACGCTCAATCAACAATTCTCGTAGGTTTGTCAGTCCCGCAATTGGTGAAAGGTCTGAGACATTATTACGCTCAATCCACAATTTTCGTAGGTTTATCGCATATTCGAGTCCGGTTAAATCTCTAATACCTTTCTCAAATGTCGTTTCATCTCCGATTATTCTGAGTCCTTGCATCTCTTGGAGCGTAATCGGTTCATCCCTTGATTTGATTAATATTTTCGAGAGTACTTTTCGGAGGTTTGGATCCGGTATGTAGACCTCATCCGATCTGGATATGACCACAGTTGGCACGGGTTCAATTGTCGGTGAGTTCACTGCGGAAACAACAGATTTGAAATTGGCTGTCCATGTATCGCGTTTGATCTCACCTGTTTCCAACACACCAAGCCCCAGACTTTGTAAATTGACATTTTCTTGTATTTTTTCCAGGAAGGTCTGGGTCTGTAATCCGAGTGCCGCGGCAGCGTGCGATGCATCTAAAGTGCTATTGAATATCTCATAGAACCGAGAAATCGGTTCAATTTCACTAACCGTTTCACCCGTTGCGGCTACAAGTGACATTTCATAACGTTGTTTGTCAAAGGCTACAAGTCTATTCATTACATCCTGTTCGACATAAAGCCGCAATGCGTGTGTTCTATCATAAAGCGGACTCGGTGCTTGTTCAATAGCTTGGCGCACTTCATCCTCAAACGTTTTCATGCCTTCGGTATGACAGCCGATACAAGAGATGCCGTTCCTAACGGTCGGATCTCTTGTCGCAGGATTAGAAACAATCTCTACCGGTGCTTTGTCGAGTCTGTTTCCCCGCGCATCAGACAGATAATATGCTTGCAAGCCATTCGGTAGGTTGAATACGACCTCACCACCGTCGTGAGTAAAAGAAAGTGGATGCACGAGGATGTTTTGTTTGCCGACACTTCCAGCAAAATCATAGCTTTTCCAATACGCGCCATATTGCGAGGCGTGTCGTTCCACGACTCGGTTGTTCGTAGAAACCCCTGACTTTTTGAATCCTGCGCGCCAGACGCGAACGCCAGGGTCATTTTTGATGTTTTGCGCAACATTCACACCAAGGCGTGTTTCTAATTCTCGGTCTGTTTCAGGGAGACCCAGCACCTCATTGTAAAGCGGGGGTTGTGAAGCCGTTGCGAGGAACCAATCAATATGTACCACCGGCACCTCACATTCCATCTCATCCTGCAATAGGCTGAGTTTATTACGTAAACCGATCTGTTCTGCTCCCACAAAATCATTTCTGTAAGAATATTGCTGTTCTATCTTTGTCCATGCATCGTTTTTATCCCATTCATAGTTTCGCAAATCTATGTAAAAAATTGTCTGTTCCGGATTAATCGGTTTCGGTCGGACAACCGTGACCCCCCAAGACAGGCTGTTCACAAGTTTGGAAAGCGCAACGCTGTATGATTGCAGATCTTCAGATATATCACCCGCATTATAGAGATGTGTGAGTGTGAAATAGCGCGCGGAGGCGCGATCAAACGGCGTAAGGGATTGTAGATGGGTGTGGATGCTGTCAAGTATTACCTCGTCTGTGATAAAACGCCTATCTGTTTCTGGTAGAACATTCCAATCTGGCGCACCTGCGAGTATCCAGTCCCGAATTGTGGCGATAGATTCATCTGAAAGTGGTGGTTGTCCGAAAGGCATTTGCAACCCTCGCTCGGTAGGACCGAGTAAGCGCCGGTATAACTCTGATTCCTCCGGTTTTCTAGGAACAACTGTGCCATTTTCAAGCAACAATGACCAGTCTATAATGAGTGACTCCGCGAAGGAGCCACCTTCACTATGACAGCCGACACAGTACTTTTCAAAAATGAGGTATGCGTTTTGCGCTGTGTTGTTTTGGGTATATCCGTTCCCACAAACAGAAAGTAGACTTACGATTAGTAAACAATTCAAGAATTTCATACTCGGTTTTCTCCTCTCATTGGAAATGCCTCAGATGCCGATTGACACTATGAATGTTTCGAGGCGGATTCTGTTTATTCATGCAAAAGTGATTGGCCTTCCGGTTTACCTATCTGTTCATACTATCAGTTTGGACAATTTTAAGACGATACACATGTTGAAGAAACACCCCAGCAAAAACCCCTACGGGGCTTAGGACTTGGTAGGTATGCCGTTTCTATTCTCACTGCGAAGCAATTTTGAAGAAATCCGCAGAAACACCCTATCAAATACCCCCAGCAAAAACCCCAAGGAAATAAACCCTACGGGACTGGCGATTGGTGCAGTCGAGTTCATTTTTCTGTAAGTTGGATTTGTGTGAGAAACATTGAAAAAAATCAGCAATACTTTGGGAACCAGTCATGAATCTGACAGAAACTGTCCAAACTATAGTAATGAATTATAGTAAAACCCGAAAATATGTTTACACTTGTAGCATAGGCTGTTAGCCTGTGCCTCCATGAGATTGACATTCACAAGTTCACATAACGAGACAAGTGTATAAGTAATTACGAGACCTACTATAAAGGACCCGCTCAAAAACATGAAACATATTTTTCTGATTGTTAAAGACACAATTTTGGGGTGGAAAACGTGCATTTTGCAAAAAAAATGAAATAAATTTGGATTTTTTAGGGATTATCCGGTGAGTATCAGGATAGGTTTTTACCGGTTTAGGACGCATCCACACAATTTAATTATAACATCCGTTTAAAACGCATTGCAAGAAAAAGCAAAATACGTCTCTGTCTGCTCACCGAATTAGGCGAGGTTTGAACCTCGTCAACGAAGAGCGGATGCTTTCTATTTGATTTCTCCGTGAAAACGCGGTAAAATATATTTCAAAGGAGACCTCTTGATGAAACTGTTATCCCATCTACTCGTTTTTGCGATTGGCATCGGACTTTACACCACTACATCGGTACCCGCTGATACTAACAACACACCCCCGTGGCAACCCATAGGAAAATACATACACCCCGATATCCGAGAGAGTTCCGGCATCGTCGCGAGTCGGCAGTTTGAAGGTGTCTACTGGACCCTCAACGACTCCGGCAACCCTGCAACACTTTACGCTACAAGACTGAACGGCGAACTCATCGGAGAAATCGCAGTAAAAGGTTCTGGAAACTTCGATTGGGAAGCACTCGGTATTGACGATAAAAATCAGCTCTGGATCGGTGAAATCGGCAATAACAGCAGATTGCGATTCGATCTGAAAGTCGTTGTTGTCGCAGAACCGGATCCGTTCACCGAGACGGAGGCGGAAGTCATCGCGAGTTATCCGTATCGGTACCCGAACGAAAATGTGGATGCAGAAGGACTCTTTATCGTTGAAGGTATCCCTTATATCGTCTCTAAGGAGCGAGAACGGGCAGTACTTTACCGGTTCCCTATCCTGCAAGTCGATACAAAACAGGTCTTAGAAAGGGTTGGCGAATTCGCTGGGGCGAAGTTCGTGACAGGCGCGGGTGTGTCAGCAGATGGCACGCGGCTTGCTGTTTGTACTTATGACGCGCTCTGGGTTTATCACAGCACAACCGGTGATTTGGCGAAAATGATTCAAGGTACACCGTGGCACCTACCGCACAGTTTCTACGGGGAAGCCGTCTGCTTTGATGGCTATAATCTCGTTTTGACAAACGAGGCGCGGGACCTTTACGCAGTGCCACAGTTTTGGTATGAAAAGGAATGGACATTACCACCAAAGAACACCGAATCCGCAATTGCTCTATTACCTAAGACAACAGCCCATGGCGTAACGGTCCAGATAGAAAACTACCGCGCAACGGGGGTTGATATAGGCGGAAGCCATCTCGCTTTCACACCAGAGGTTGTTGGAGAGACAGGATCCTTAACCGCTCCGATTGAAGTGCCTTACAGAGATGTTTATGAAATTCGTGCCGTTTTGACACACGGACAAGCGTATGCAAGCGTTCAACTATCTGTCAATGGCACAGCAGTCGGGACACCCTACGATTGCTATGCTTCTGAGCCGATCGCTGGGACACTGGTTTCATTCGGGACTGCCCCTTTGAATGCTGGTGAAAATCAGATAATGCTCAGCATCGTCGGGAAGGCGCCCGAACCCACAGGTTCTAAAATCGGCGTTGATTCCTATCAGGTGTTACATGCCTCCCCATTCGTGAAGCGTTACATGATTTTGGGGCCGTTCTCAAAGACAGATGTTCAGACGATTGATGAACTGTTGCGCCCTGAAGGTCAATTGAACTTGAAAAAGACTTACACCGGTATTGACGGCAAAGCCGTCCGCTGGCAGGAAGCGACTACCCGAGCAGACGGCTTTCTCAATTTACGTAGGGACCTGAGTCCTACACCAATGACCCTCGGATACACGTTGGTATATGTCCACGCGCCGAAAGCAACCGATGCTGTGATGTTGATCGGGAGCGATGATGAATTCGCTGTTTGGTTAAACAGCACTGAAATTCACCGGAAAAGTATCAACGCTGGCGCGACGGCAGATGCAGATGCGGTGCGGTGTCAACTGAAAGCGGGATGGAACACGGTTTTGTGTCAGAAAGTCGATAATGGCTGGTCTTGGGGTCTCTATTTGCGGTTTACGGACGCGGATGGGGTTCTGAGATATGCCATCCACCCTGCAGAGTAAAGACCAACAATTTATCAGTTGGATTTCGTCCCAAAATCGGGGTTACAAACCCCTCCGACAAGCGAAAAAGGACATCTAATCCCCAAAATTTTACACGCGCTGTCCCATCAAATTTTCCTACCTATCACCCTGCTTGTACCCATTTCTATCAATTCAACGTTAAAGAAGTAGGTAAATATACCATCAAGGTTGAAACAGTGCAAATAGACACATCATCAAAGTTGAAAACAGCAGTGGGGTGTATTCGATGCAATTCAATTTTATTAGACGTAGCGGACAAAAGTTGCTGCTGCGAATCATACGAAAGATCGTTTTGGTTGGGGTAATCTTGGCAGTCGTCCCTGTTAGTGCGGGTGCTTCGAGTATAGCGCACCGTGATATTTTTGTCGGTGCGAGTGCACGCGCAGTCGGTATGGGGAGTGCTTTTACGGCAGGACCCTCCGCAAACAACGGTTTCCTCTGGAATCCGTCTTCATTAGGATTTATGGACGGTGCGGAAGTGAACATGGGTGCGATGCCGCTTGCGGGAAGCACCTCAAGCAGTGAACAGACATTCTCTGTTGCAGCGAACCCGAACACACTCGGTATAACGGACAGAAATTTCGGGAATCTCTCCTTCGCAACGTGGCTTGACGGCTGGGGCAGCGACATAACCGAATCCACACAGATTGTGCTTCTGGGATATGGACTGGCGTTCGGAAAAAACGCCTCGGCAGGTGCGAACCTACGTTACTATCAGAACAACACACCTTTCCGAACGAATTTTCTATGGAGCGTAGATTTAGGGATGCAGTTTGCCTATCCATTGGAAAAATGGGGTGATACGGTGCGGGTTGGTCTCAACTTCTCCGAATTGAGTAACGGTATTCGAGAGGAGGGCGTACTTCTTGAGAGTATCCCCTTAGCTGCACGTTTCGGCACAACGTACGAATTAGGTAAGGATACACTCTTTTCCGCCGATTTTGCTGTCCGAGGTGAGAACAACATAAATTGGGGAGAACGCCTCCGATTCCATGTCGGTGCAGAACGCTGGCTCATCAATGGACACTTCGGGGTACGCCTCGGTTATACCACTTTAACCACGCTTGACACACTCTGGAGTGGCGAATTAGCACGAGGCTTCAGCTTCCGAAATTCCACAGGACAACTTGATTATGCTTATGTGACTGGCACTGAATTAGAGCAAAATGTCCATTGGATCTCTGCGACCTTACGCTGGGGTCGGAGCGATACCAAACCTGCAGCAGTCGTCATACCCCCTGAGGTTGTTAAAACCGAGGAAACGCCAGCCGCGCCGATTCTGATGCCAGCAACGCTCACACCGACTGTAACGCCCCCTGAGACAATCACAGTAGAATTACAACTTTCAGTGCTCACAATTTCACCCAATAACGATGGTATTGCCGATAACACGATTTTTCGCTTTGATCTCCAAGAAACTAAGAATTCGCAACCCGTTGCGAGTAGCATCTTAAAGTGGCAGTTGAACATCCGTGATGAATATACCGAAAGTATCTGGGAAAAATCTGGGACAGGCGTACCGGCAGAAGGTATCGTCTGGAATGGCATCGCGAACACCGGTAGTCTGGTTCCTGATGGTAACTACGAGGTGCAACTGCATCTTCTTGACGCGCAAGGGAAACCGCACTTAAAAGATAGCAAGAAACTCGCAGTAGACCTCATTCCTACGACATTAGAGCTCTCCGGAAAAACACCGACAACGGTCGGCGTGAAAACGTGGGATATGAGTCCAATCGCACATTGGAAATTTGAACTCTTTGACACGGCGGATACACTCGTTGAACAGTTGGAAGGAGAAGGCTCGCCGCCTGAGGAAATCGCTTTAAGCAAAGTGACAGCGCAGCCAGCTGCGACTTACACTTGTAAACTGCACGTTCAGGACATCGCCGGGAATCAGAGTACACAACAAGCGGAACTACAACTCGGTACAGGCAGTCAGCCGACAGCAGCGGCAACACCAACAGCATCAGCAGGAAAATTAACGCTGATGGTCGGTTCTTTTGCGCAATCCAATAATGCCGAAATGTTGGCTGAGAATTTGGCGTGGATGTATCCAGATGAAAAGGTGCAGATATACACGGCTGTTGTCGACGCGAGGACGATGCATCGGGTAACGATTGGCGAATTTAACGCGCGGGCAGAAGCAGCGGATCTCAAGCAGCACATCCAAGAGACACAAGGCGTTGAACCGGTGTTGATTACGATTCAGTAGCATGGCTCTTGGCAGCGTCAATTTTAAAAAAGAACCGTCGCGCCTACCGAGTTGAGAACATCAGTTTATATCGAATAGAATTCCGAAGCGTTTTCGTAAAAGAGTCTGCTTTTCTCTGCATCCGAGGCATCTTCGACAGCCCATAAGAGTGCGTCTACCCACTCCTGATATGTCGCTGCCAGCGTGCAGACGGGCCAATCACTCCCAAACATCAGTCGCTCATAGCCGAATGCCTCTATCAGATGTCGGATATACGGCTTGAGCTCCTCGCGTGTCCAATTCTCGCTTGCGGTCGTCACGATCCCTGATACCTTGCAGTGGACATTCTCAAAAGCGGCGAGTTCACGGATATGGGTCGCCCAGGGTTCAAATTGCCCACCCTTTATATCCGGTCCCCCGCAATGGTTAAGCGCGTGCCGTACATCTGGTGTCGCCTTGACGAGTTCGATCGCCGCTGGCAGCTGCGCATGGTTCGCACAGAGTTCAAATGAAAGATCAAATTTCGTCAGCAATTTCACGCCGCTAATCAGCTCAGGACTCGCATAGAACCGCGGGTCGGGATGATGCCACGCCATCCGACGTACTCCTACGACAAGTCCGAAGCCTACAAGCTGCGCAAGGATAGCCTCGGCGTTCGGTTTTTCCAACGGTGCCGCCGCCGCGATTGCGCCTATCATCCCATCCGTCTCAGCGATCTCCGTCAGCCACTCGACCTCTTTGACGACATCCGTTTCAGCAGGATCCCCTTCAACATGAACCGACTTGACGACATTAAGATCACCAATCGCCGCGCGATAGTCTTCCGCTGTATACTGTTTCTCCAACAGGTCAAAATCCTCAAGCCACGGGTATTCCAAGTTTTCAGTATCCCAGAGGTGTTGGTGCGTATCAATTATTTTAAGCATCTGTTTTCCTCGTTTCCAATAGGTTAGACACATTCTGACTTGACAGTATAACACGTTATCGGAATAGCATCAAATTATAGAGATTTTCAGCTGAGGAAAAAATGATTTGAATTTCTCGGCAATATCCCGTATAATTTCTTAACCTAACAGATATTTAACAATAGAAAAGAAAACATAATTTGGAGGTGTTTACTATGTTTTGGGGTTTCTTTGACCCACTGTATTTTATAATTATTGCGCCGGGTCTGGCATTGTCTCTATATGCGACGTTTCGCACAAAATCGACATTCTCAAAATATTCAAAAGTCGGATCGCGTAGTGGATTGACGGGAGCAGAAGCCGCTGAGTTGATGCTAAGGAGACAAGGTGTCAACGGTGTACGAATCGAACGCTCTGGTGGATGGCTCAGCGACCACTACGATCCGGGTAAGAAGGCGTTGCGATTGTCCGATGATGTCTATTCGAGCCAATCGCTCTCTGCAATAGGGGTCGCCTGTCATGAAGCGGGGCACGCGATGCAGGATGCGCACAATTACGGCATGTTAGGTCTGCGGACTGCGCTTGTTCCTGCGACTAATTTCAGTTCAACCTTTGCGTATATTTTGCTGATAGCAGGAGTCTTTCTCCAGTTCACAGGCTTGATATTCCTGGGCGTCTGCCTATTTTCAGTGGGTGTCGTTTTTTCGCTGATAACGCTTCCCGTTGAATGGGATGCCAGCAAACGGGCAAAAGTCGCAATGGATGAAGCAGGGATGCTTTCGCCAGAAGAAAATCGACACGCCAGTAAGGTGCTTAACGCTGCATTTTTGACATACCTCGCAGCGGCATTGACAAGTCTTCTTACACTGGCGTATTATCTGATACGGTTGGGCGTATTCGGTGGCGATGAATAAAATTGGATAGATGGCGCGGCATGGACCGCGCCTATGAAGAATTAAGGCGTTAACTCTTGCTTTCGATATCGACACCGGGCCACTGATCGTCTTGCTCGGTAATATCAACGACGATACCGTCGGGGTCTTCCACCTTGAAAGCAACTGAGGGCAGTTCGTCCGAATTGGGATCGTAAGGGTTGCTGCCATCTAAACCTTCCCAAGTGATCTCAAATCCGAGGTCTTCACACCGTTGCGCGGCTTCTCGCAAGTTTGGCACACGAACGCCGATGTGGAGGTAATCTAACATTCCGCCGACGTGTTCGGGACGTTCGGGACCGCGGTGTTGAAATACACGGAAATTGTGATAACCATCGGTGAGATCGTAGCAGCCGTTCATCGTTGAGAAGACACTCAATCCGAGGGCATCGCGCCAGAAACGGATGCTCTTCTCCAGATCGGTCGTGCGGACACCGATGTGTACGAGTGTTGTTGACATAAGAGATTTCCTTTTGTTACGGCACGGCGGCGCGTGCCTACTACCTTGTTACGGCACGGCGGCGCGTGCCTACTACCTTGTTACGGCACACGGCGCGTGCCGACTTCTATAAACATTGTGAAGAAACACCCAAGCAAATAAACCCTACGGGGCTAAAAAGATTGCCTCTGACACAGTTTCAGGACAGACTTTATCAGAATCAGGTTTCGGCGTGGTTGAGTGAAGTTTTAGACCCAGACAGTTGGTTCTCGGTTTTCTGCGCGGTGTTCGTAGAGCATTTTGACATCATCGGGTAACTGATCAAACGTCTCACCCGGAATCGTGGCAGTATTGACCCCAAAGAGTTCCAAGTTCAGCCACCACGGTGCGTATCTGACGACGACCGCCGTCCGTTTGCCTGCACTCGGATTTTCTGCGTTGGAGTGCCAAATTCGGCTGTCCATGATAAGGACACTCCCGGCACCTCCAATGGCTTGCATTTCACCCTCAAGCGGGTTCCGGTCGCCGATACCGTCCTCTTTACCTCTGGGGTTGCGAAGGTCTACATGCGTCTTAGGCACAATCCAAGTACCGCCGTTCTCTGTCGTAAACTCAGAGAGCATCCAGAGGGTCGTGATACCGATGACAGCACTCGGAAACGGCTGTGAGATGTGCCACTTCTGGTTCAGATCATACGGGAAATCGGAGTGATACGCCCGCACTAATTCATAATGCGGGGGACGAATCTTATACTCAGTCTGCGAGATACGGACCTGGGGTCCCAGCAGCTGCTGGATAGTCGTGAGAAGCCGCTCGCTCGCGAGATGCGCGGCAAACTTCGGCATGAAACTGATAACGTTGCGTTCCCATCTACCGTGTTCTTTGCTGAATTCATTATAGTCTGCTTCTGAGGTTTCGACCTCATCACGAACCTCGTCAACGACATCGGCGGGAATAACGTTCTCCAAGACGCACCAACCTTCTTCCCGCAACTGCGTAACATAAGGTTCAACTGTTTCTAACAAATTATCGGTTTCCATTGAAGCCTCCGTGCATGTTAAGAATCGCAACCGGTTTCTCGATCGCGGTTATAGCGAACTGCTGTTTTAATGAGTGGTGCGAGGCGCATCACCTTACCAAGGGAACCGCTGATACCAATTTCGCGTGTGGTTATGGCACCCATGACGTTGAGTTCGCCCGTCCAAAATTTGTGTGCCACATCGCCTGTCATAGTGAGTTCAACATCTGGCGTTGGGTTATCGGACATACCGCAGATGATACTATATTCGCCATTTGCCGCTGTTAGCGTTATTGTACAATCAGGCACAGTGTAGTTAAACTGGACGGTCAGCGTCAGGGATTTGAGTGCTTCTTGTGCTTCTGGTAGCGTTGCGATTTCTGCAAACAGTTCACTCATATAACTATAGAGTTGTTCCGATGTTTCAAAAATAGCCATAGTCTGCGGTATAGCATACCGTAATAACATTTATGAAGTCAAGTAACTTTTTAAGAAAACTTTAGGTAACATAAAATGAAAAAATCAAACCCTTTAGAACGTATCTCCGAGGCATTAGGCGGTGAGCAGGGCTTAAGGCAGTTACGCAATGTCTTCGGCATCCCGAGTTTCTGCTATAAGTCCCCGATAGGATGGATCGACATCATCGCAGAGGAAAACCGTATTTCGCGTGCTTCCTTTAGTGAAGCAGCCCCATTATCTGTACCTACCTTCCCACCAACGCTCCCTGTTCTCACCAGAACGATTAAATTGTTGGATATCTATTTTGCTGGCGGACCGATTGATTTCGCCGAGATACCGGTGCAATTAGCATACACCACAGCGTTCCAGCAGCAAGTCTGGAAGGCCATTCAGCAAATTCCTTATGGAGAAGTGCAGTCGTATCAATGGATCGCCGATCGGATCGGGCGGCCGAAATCGGCGCGTGCCATTGGAAACGCAGTCGGGGCAAATCCGGTATCAATCCTCATTCCGTGCCATCGTGTCATTAGGAGTAGTGGTGCATTAGGAGGCTACGGCGGTGGATTAGACCGCAAACGTCAATTGTTAGCACTTGAAGGTCACGATGCCGAAAAATTCAAGTAAAACACCCTCTCCACACAAAAGCACCGAAAACAGACTTCAGGAGTTTTAAATGACATCTCAAAAAAAGTTAGGGAAAGCCACGCAAGCGATCCATGCGGGTGAAAGACCCCCCTCCGCCAGCGAAAAAAGTGGGACCCCCCTCCTACCGCCTATCTATCAGAACAGTACGTTCCGGTTCACGACAGCCGCTGAATGTGCGGAAGCGTTCCGAGACGAAGAGAGCGGTTATATCTATACCCGATGGGGTAACCCGACACAAGAGGTATTAGAAAAAAAACTTGCCGTACTTGAGGCAGGCGAAGCGGCACTCGCGACAGCATCGGGAATGGGAGCGGTGAGCACTGCCCTGCTTACGGCTCTATCTGATGGCGGACATGTTGTTGCCATGGAAAATCTTTATTCAGGGACGTTCCAAATCCTTAACGAAGATCTCCGACGCTTCGGTGTTGAAACGACATTCGTTGATGCTACCGACCTGTCGCAAATTGAACGCGCCATTAGACCTGACACGAAAGTCCTCTACCTTGAAAGTCCAACGAACCCACTCCTAAAACTGATTGACTTGCGGGCATCTGCCGAGCTTGCGAAAGCACACAGTGTGACCACAATTATTGATAATACGTTCGCGACCCCGTGTGGGCAGCAACCGATTGCTCTCGGTATTGATGTTGTCGTCCACAGTATGACGAAATATTTGAGTGGTACGGGGGCAGTGATTGCCGGTGCGATTGTCGGGCAAAAGGAATTTATTACGCACGCGAAAACAGGGGCACTGCGCAACTTCGGGGCAGTTATCAGTCCGTTTAACGCATGGCTAACGCTACAGGGGATCACAACGCTGCCATTGCGATTTGCGCGGCACTGCGAAAACGCGATGCACGTTGCGGCGTTCCTCGAAACACACCCAGCAGTCGCATGGGTTCGCTACCCCGGTTTGCCGAGCCATCCGCAACATGAACTCGCTAAACACCAAATGGAGGTGTTTGGGGGCATGATCACACTGGAACTGAAAGATGGACGTGCCGCGGGCGAACACTTCGTCAATCGCCTTCAACGCTGCGCGCTTGCAGTCAGTCTGGGAGACGTACGTACCCTAATTTGTCATCCTGCGTCAACAACGCATTCACACGTCCCTGCCGAAATTCGTCAGCAGATCGGAATTACAGACGGTTTGGTCAGAATCTCTGTCGGTCTGGAGGACGTTGCGGATATTATCGCCGACCTCAAGCAGGCGTTAGAGTCCTGTGCTTCTTAGGGTTTGTATATAATTCTCATTGACATTATTCGACGCATGCGTTGCCTCTTTATGCGGTTCTGGAAATTCCACGAGCAGCTTCTGATATGCTGCCACTGCTAAATCCGTTTCACTATTGTCCTCATAAATTTTTCCGACCCAATATTGTGCCATCCGTCGAGTGTCATAATCGTAGGTAGCATTATCCGCCACTTTTTGAAACGCATCAATAGCAGCTGCTATATCCTTGTTTACAAGGGCGATTTGTGCGATGTAAACCTGTGCGTTAGCGGCATTTTCGTTGCGTGGGAAAAGTTCGATCCCCTTTTCAAGTTGGGCGATGGCTTCGTCATACTTCTCAAGTCTTTCATAAGCCCATCCCATGTAAAAGTAGGCATCCTGCCCGGCTTTGGTGTCCGGATAGAGGTCAATGACCTTTTGATAGCCTTCAAGTGCCTCCTGATACTTGCCCTCCGCCAGATAAGACTGCGGGATACCGAAACTTGCCAAGGGTGCGAGATCGGGATCCCCGGAATCAACGACGTTTGTGAATTCAATGCGCGCGTTTTCGTATTCCTGTTTCTTGAGGTAAATCTCGCCAGTAACATATAAAATCTGATAGAGCAGCGGACTATCACTGAAGGGTACTCGAAGAATGTCAAACTGTGCGAGTGCATTGTTCAATTCATCTTTCCCATAGTAACACATTGCCGTATTAAACTGCGCTTGTTCCGAGAGTTCACTGCCGGGATATGTGGCGATTAATTGATTGAAAAGCGCGAGGGCGCGGTCGTAGTAGGCATCAAGGGATTCAAGGGTGCCAGTCTTTTTTAACTCCTCAGCAATCTGATAAGAGGCGAAAGCGATAGCGTACATCGAGTCGTCCGCCCACTCACTGTCGGGGTAATTGTTGATGAGTCGTCGAAAAAGCGCGAACGCCTCTTCATCGGTCCGCGAAATACGTGAGGCGAGCTGATAGATCGCATCATCTGCCCAGAGGCTGTCTGGGTAGTTCTCGAAAACTTCACGGTATGCGGCTCGGACTTCGCGCAAACGGCTTTTATCGGGACTATCAAGCCCGACGGGTGGTGCGTCAAGCTGCTTTACCGCCGTCCACGCCTTATCTGCGTTGTCGTAATAGTGCTCGTAACTGGTGTTGTTCCCAGTGACACGCCCCAGCCAAAAACCACCAGCAAGTGCAAGCAGAACACAGATTTCTGCGATTATGAACTTCTTCATCTTTCTTCTCCTTACCAAGTATTAATTCTAAGTATGTTAGCAAGACTGTTAAAATATGTCAAGCGCAGCGTACACAAGTTTAGGGATATTTACGGTAAAATCCAAACAGGACTCACGCAAATTGCGTAAAGGCGCAATATATTTTACCAAAAAAGTCAGTATTTCAGTTATTTAACCCGCTAAATCCCCCTTATCAAGGGACTTTAAGAGGAAATTCGATTGCTTCATTCTCCCTTCGATTCGCGCCCTGAATCTGTCATGACCTTTTCGCGATTAATAAAGATTCCCGCTTTCTTCTCCTCAACAACGACCATAACCCCCTCAGGTTCCTCATTGCCGCGATCACGCGCTGCAATCATATAGCCAAACCTGTCGCCTGTTTCAAAACGACCCGCTTCTAAGTCAACAACCCCCCCTCTGATTCCGCCATTCAAATCAAGACTCACCCTGTTGTGCGCCTTGCTGATGTGGAGTCTCACAGTTTTACCGCTGTTCGCTGTGAGGTCCCCAAGGTTAAGACCTTCACCCAGTTCGATGTGGGGGCCATCTTCAAGGATTGAGATGTCAATCTTGTCGCGCGTGTCAATCTTGTCGGGTGCCTCGCCTCTGGCCATGCTGATAGATGGGTCGCCCGTGTCGCTTGCGAAAAAGAGACGGATCTCGTTGGTCCCATTCTTCAGAATAATTTCAGAGCATTCGATAGTGTCAAAACGTGTAACGTTATCCTGTGCCGCCACCTCGCGGTCAGCATTCCCAACAAGGTATGCAACACTGGCAATTAATAAGCCGATAACCAAGTATGTGATGCGTTCAAGTATACGTTTCATACGATCATACCTCCTATCAATTTCATCGAAAAATAAGAATTTGCAATCGTTAACGCTGTTGACCTATTTTGTTCACTTTACTGTAGCAAGTTTCGTGCCGATCTGAACAATACTTTGCTAACGGAATTCTTCGTAAAACAGCCATAAAGTTCTGCACAAAATAGGGCATACACTATCATCCAATGCACGAAATGGGGCAGATTTGTGAGACAACCCGTTTGTACTGTGGGCTGCCTGTCTCTTATTAATTCCCTTGACAACCTAAGGACAGTTTGATACAATGTGTAAAAGATAATATCTACTGTCTGTTTATCAAAGAGTCATAAATTCGATACTGATAAAATTGTGAACAGTGATAACAGAATTTAATCAAATTGCCTTTTCGATAGAGGGCACATCAAAAAGAGAGGTTTTCTGTGCGTAATAAATTTTTGTTTCGCGTCTCCGTGTTAATTTTAGCGATTTCATTAGTGACACCACTATTTGCAGACAATCACGAGAGTATCTTGGACAAAGTTAAAAACAGGGGGAAATTAGTCTGTGGCGTACACGGCGGTTTACCAGGGTTCGGTTTCCTTGGTGAAGATGGTAAATGGAGCGGTTTTGACGCAGATTTTGGACGTGCAATCGCTGCAGCCGTTCTTGGCGATCCGAGCAAAGTTGAATTTGTGCCCTTAAATGCTGCCGAACGGTTTACCGCACTTCAAACAGGTGAAATAGATGTCTTAATCCGAAATACCACATGGACGCTTAGCCGTGATGCCGAGTTGAGTACTGACTTCACACCACCAACATTTTACGACGGACAAGGTTTCATGCTGCCCAAATCTCTGAACATAAAATCTATTAAGGAGTTAGCAGGCGCAAGCATCGGTGTCACCGCAGGTAGCACAACCGAGTTAAACCTTGCAGATACGATGCGGTCTTTAGGGCTTGAATTCAATCCAGTTGTTTATGAGGATATTGACACCCTTTACAGTAGTTATGATGCAGGACGTGTGGATGTCGTTACCAGTGACAAATCCCAACTTGTTGCGCGGCGTAAGGACCTTAAAAACCCAGACGATCATACCATTCTGGAGGCAACCATATCAAAAGAACCTTTAGGGCCTCTCACGATTCACGGTGATAATAAGTGGAATGATGCTGTAAGTTGGGTCGTTTATGCCACGTTCTTTGCCGAAGAGCACAATATTACGCAGCAGAATGTCAACACCTTAGAAACCGATAATCCAGAAATCAAACGTTTTTTGGGTGAATCCGGTGAAATGGGAAAAAAACTTGGACTTCCTAAAGACTGGGCAAAACAGATTATTTTAGCCGTTGGTAACTATGGCGAAATCTTTGAGCGTAACCTCACACCCATCGGCTTGCCTCGTGGTGTTAATAAACCGTGGACGCAAGGTGGTTTGCTCTACGCAATGCCGTTCCGTTAGGTTATATCTTGTAGGATGTGCTGGGATCTATTCCCCAACACATCCTACAAGACATCCAAGTCGATGAAGTGCCAACGTTAATTTAAGGCAGAAAAAACCCGCAAAGTTAAGACAAGTTTTGTGCCTCAACCGTACCTACCAACTGACAACTTCCACAACATAGATGAATAATAATACACATAAGATCATACCAGATAAAATCCCATTCTATCGAGATGTTCGGTTTCTGAAAGTATTTTTCCAGATACTTTTCCTTATCGGCATCATTCTGTTAGCAGGATTCCTCTACTCGAATATGTTGAATGGACTCAGAAAACAGAATTTAGCTCTTAATCTATCCTTTTTAGGGAGCGAAGCAGGATTTGGAATATCTGAAGGGATTGCGTACGATCCTTCAGAATCATATCTCAAAGCATTTTGGGTTGGTGTTGTCAACACAATAAAGGTAAGTATCATAGGGATAGTATTTGCGACGGTATTAGGTTTCATCTTTGGAATTGCGCGGTTATCCAGCAATTGGTTAATCCGAAATATTGCTACTGTCTACGTAGAGATTTTTCGCAATATTCCGCTGCTATTACAGATTTTCTTCTGGGCTGCGCTAACGCGTTCGCTCCCTACGGTTCGCAACAGTATTATAATATCCGATAGCATAGTTTTAAACGTGCGCGGCATATACCTTCCCTCATTTGAACCGGGTACTGGATTTTCCGCTTGGTTGTGGTATCTGCTTGTCGGCGTTATCTTGGCGGTAATTGTTGTTTTGGTGTTTGCAGTATTTCGGCATTTCGGACAACTTAGTGAACCTCATCATACAGACCGTCCTTCCTTCATCTCTAATATAACCTTTGGCGTGAAGTGGGCTGCCGCGCCTACTTTTTTGATAGTCGCAATTGCAGGACTGTTTCTAACATCAGAAGCCCCATTTGTAGTAAACCGCCCTGTGCTTCAAGGGTTTAACTATGTCGGTGGGATGAACCTTACACCAGAGTTCTCCGCACTCTTAATTGGGCTCGCTGTCTATACAAGTGCGTTTATTGCAGAAGTTGTAAGAAGCGGTATACAAGCAGTGGTGAAAGGGCAACGGGAAGCAGCCAGAGCAGTTGGCCTAAAAGAATCGCAGGTACTACGATTAATTGTCATACCCCAAGCGATTCCAATTATTGTGCCACCGCTTACCAGTCAATATCTGAACCTTGCAAAGAACTCCAGTCTTGCCACTGCAATTGGTTTCCCGGAACTACTTCATATTGGACACACAATGATGAATCAGACGGGGCAATCCATTCCTATTTTCGGGATGGTCATGGTAAGTTATCTCATCATGAGTCTAACGACATCCGCCTTCATGAATTGGTACAACTACAGAATCACCCGAATTGGTCGATCAAGGTAGCACTGAAAAGGAAGCAGAAACGTGGAAAATATTGCGATTACACAAGAAGTCAAACCTCCAAATACATCAAAAAGTCCGCTGAAATGGTTACAGGATAACCTTTTTAACACATGGTATAATACCATTTTGACTTGTTTAGCACTTGTGTTTCTGTTCTTTGTTTTCAGGGGAGTTTTGACTTGGGTGTTTACACAGGCAAAATGGGAAGTAATCCCTGCTAATCTGCAAATACTGATGATCGGCGCTTATCCGATAGAACAGGCGTGGCGGATATGGATAGTCCTTTATACTTTGTTTGTGTTGTTAGGACTGAGTGCGGGCGTATGGCAAGGTTTGGTTCTCCGCATTTCAACTGCTATTGCAATTTTTGGACTGATTTTACTGCTTATACCTTTGGATCTTGTTAAAAATAGTGAAACTGAATCTGCTACACTTGAATATAACTTCAATATTATCTATCTCATTTTTTTCAAGAGGAGATGGTTATTAGGTGGTTTAGTACTCTTTGTCGTCAGCTTCTTTCTCGGACGCGATAGGAATGAATTGAAGCGATGGGCCATCGGTGGATGGGTTCTCTCTTTTCCGTGGACGATGATAATGCTACACGGATTTGGTGAAAATACCGTCTCCACAACAAATTGGGGAGGACTTCTCTTAACGTTGATTCTGGCAGCTGTCGGGATTGTCGTCTGCTTTCCACTCGGTGTCCTTTTAGCACTTGGTCGTCGAAGCCAACTGCCAGCAATTAAGTGGGTTTCCACAATATATATTGAGACGATTCGTGGTGTGCCGTTAGTTACCATACTGTTCATGGGGAGTATAATATTTCCCATATTTATGCCGGGAGATTTTCAACTGGATAAAGTTATACGCGCAATGATTGCGTTGACACTTTTCTCCGCTGCTTATATGGCAGAGAACGTACGGGGCGGACTCCAAGCAATACCGCAAGGGCAAATTGAGGCGGCACAAGCGGTCGGACTTACTTACCCGAAAACAATGCTATTTATCGTGCTTCCGCAAGCACTCCGTTCCGTTATTCCGGCGATAGTGGGACAATTCATTTCGCTATTTAAGGACACCTCCCTGGTAACCATCGTCGGACTGCAGGATCTATTGGGAATAGCCCGAAGCATACTCGGAAACCCAAAATGGCAAGGTTATTATGTTGAATTATATCTATTTGTTGCGGCTATCTATTTTGTTTTTTGTTATGCAATGTCTTATGTTAGCCGGAAGATTGAAGCAGACTTAGGTGTCGGAAAGCATTAGGAATTTGTAACATCAATCTGGACCAATTTGTTATCATTGAAGAAGGAATCAGATATGACTGAAAACGAAAATATCACAAACGATCCAATTATTATATGTGAAGACGTACACAAATGGTTTGACGATTTCCATGTCCTTAAAGGAATCACCACTACTTTCAAAAAAGGTGAAAGGGCGGTCATCTGCGGTCCATCAGGGTCAGGGAAATCCACCTTTATCCGAACAATTAATCGCCTTGAAGAGCATCAACGCGGGACAATCATTGTTGATGGAATTGAGTTAAGCAACGATCTACGCAATATCAATCTCATCCGTCAGGAAGTCGGTATGGTTTTCCAGCAGTTCAATCTGTTTCCACATCTGACGAACATAAAGAATATCACCTTAGGGCCAATCCAAGTGAAGAAGATGTCAAAAAGCGCAGCGGAAGAAGCCGCTTTGGCTTTATTAGAGCGGATGGATATTGCTGACCAAGCCTATAAATACCCGACAGAAATATCGGGCGGACAGCAGCAGCGTGTTGCGATTGCAAGGGCATTAGCTATGGAGCCAAAGATTATGCTCTTTGATGAACCCACAAGTGCGCTTGACCCAGAAATGATCTCAGAAGTGCTTGATGTGATGCGCGAACTTGCACATTCCGGTATGACGATGTTGGTTGTTACGCATGAGATGGGATTCGCACGAGAAGTGGCTGATCGGATCATGTTCTTTGATGAGGGTGTGGTTATAGAGGAAGCAGCACCGGCAGATTTCTTTGATAACCCACAGCACGAACGCACGAAACTTTTCATCTCACAGACGCTGCAGCATTAGGGATATATTGCAAATCTGTTTAGCAGGCTGCTTGCAGAAGCGTAATCGGAATCGCTTCGGAAATTGAGGGTGTATACGACGAAAGCAAAAGTACATCGCTGACGGGTGGGCGTTGAAGAATATCTAAGACAATATCTCGGAGGTCTTCAGATAATTCGGTTAAGCCTGTGAGCGGGAAACTCCGGGGTCCCATGTCCGTCTTTTGGGCAAGTAAAGAGTATTCCAGAAGGGTCAGTCCAACAGCTTTGCGTTCCGGTTTGTTGAATCGTAGCAAGATATGGGGAGTCAATTCAATGCCTGTTGCCTGTTCATTTGGGACAAACGAAACATACAACGTATCGCTTACTTCATCGTAGTTAAAAATCGGTTGCGTCATAATTTATTTACCTAATTCTTTTTTGATAAGCCGTAACGATGTAGTTATTTGAGATAGGTTCGCTATCCGAACCTTCTCGAAACCGAAAAAGGACAATTGCAGTAATGTGTGTATTATCTGCTGGCAAATCAATGAAGGCATTGGTATATCGGTACTTTTGCGGATTTAACGAATCTTGTTTCCGCCTCCCGTGCTGAATTGTAGCCTTTAGGTGTTCCTCATAGTTTACCATATCTGGATGATTAATGGAGGCAGTAATATGTTGCCACCGTTCATGTGTTAGATAAATTTCGTTTCCATACCGATCATGAATTTTCCAACGTATACCAGTTGCAGTCATGCAAATTCTCTTTTGGTGCTTAAAGTCAAATTTTTCAATCTACTGTTTAGTATATCATATAAAATAAATGAAAGCAAAATATGATTTTTCAAAGGGTGAACGCGGCAAATTCTATAACCCAAAAGCCGTCTTTAATATTTCCAATCCCGATGGAAAAGATGTAGGACCAAAAATGCGATTGAATGACAAAATTGCTATTGTTACAGGAGCAGGACGCGGTATCGGCAAAGCGGTGGCTCTTCGGTTTGCTGAAGAGGGAGCGAAAGTCGTCGTTGATGATGTGAATGATGCCAACGGTGCTGAAACTGTCGCTGCGATCACTGATGCAGGCGGCGAGGCGATGTTTGTTAACGCTGATGTCTCCAATATTGCCGATGCTGAGCGGCTTATTGCTGAGGCTACTGATGCCTACGGCACGGTTGACATTTTGGTGAACAACGCTATCTGCTCGACAGCCGACGTGCTAAACAACAATTGGGAAGCGAACTTAGCGGTCGCGCTCCGAGGTACCAGCCACTGTTCAGATACTGTCATTCCCCTGATGCAGCAGAACGGAGGTGGAAGCATTGTTAATGTTGCTTCTGTCAACGGACTCATAGGGTTGCAGGCTATTCACGCCTATTCTGCTGCGAAGGGTGGTGTTATCGCATTGACCCGCTCAATGGCAGTTGCACACGGCAAGGATAACATCCGTATCAACTGCATCTGTCCGGGAACGATTCAGACCGAAGTCTGGGAACCGATGCTTGAACGTAACCCTCAAATCTTAGACGAAATCACGCCGTGGTATCCGTTAGGACGGATCGGACAACCCGTTGACATCGCGAACGCTGCACTCTTCCTCGCTTCTGATGAAGCCAGTTTCGCGACAGGTGCTGTCTTTGTCATCGACGGCGGGCTAACTGCAGGCAACCATCAGTTTCCAATTTGACAACATACAGAAGGAAGTATCCGAGAAATTAACATACGGAGAAGTATAATGGTAACTCAAGAACAAATCGACTTTTTTCAGGAAAACGGGTATGTTAAGTTTGGCAGAGTTTTAGATAACGATGGCGTGGAAACCATGCGTGCGGGATTAGATGCCGTTATTGAACTGGAACTCAACGAAGGCGATGATTCTTCGCCAGAGTTCAAGTACGGACACGACCGGCGTGAAGATAAACTCAATCGCGGTAGTGGTCACCCGCGTGCGATACATCAGTATATCAATATGTGGAAACGTGAACCGAGTTACGAGGCAGCTATCCACAACCCACTCATTGCGGGGACAGCGCGCGCACTTCTGAATACCCCCGAAGTCCGACTCTGGCACGATCAAATCATCTCCAAGCCGCCACACGATAATGGACACTTCGGATTCCATCATGACTTCTTCTTTTGGCCCCTCAGCCCACCGAACATCGTGAGCTGCTGGCTGGCTTTGGACGATGCGACAGTTGATAGTGGTTGTATGCATGTTATGCCGAAAAGCCATAAAGATGAACGGTTCTCGGTTGCAGCCAGAGCAGCATTCAACGCGGCATCCGCAAAAGCAAGCGAAGAAGGAAGCGAACCGCCTCCGAACCCGTGGACAGAGAGACGGGACTTGGACATCAGTCACGGTATCCCAGTGGAGCTGAAAGCAGGCGAGTGTATGTTTCATCACTGCCTCAACTGGCACGGAACACCGCCAAACGTTACGGATCATCAACGTAGAGCATTTGTCATGATTTTCATGGCGCAGGATGTCTGCTATAACAACACACAATCTCCGGGGCACGTCCTTGTTCCGGCAATTGAGGTTGCGGATGGCGAGCCGCTTGTCGGTGATGGATTTCCAGTAGCGTAACAAGGTTTGAATAGAAAAATGAAAGATTCAACGTTTATTACAAGAGTTGTTCTGAAAAACTATAAGAGCATCGCTGCGTGTGATGTGCAGTTGCAACCCCTGACGTTCCTTGTAGGTCGTAACGGTTCGGGCAAGAGCAATTTTCTTGATGCACTGCGATTCGTTGCCGATGCGTTGAATACATCGCTGGGTCATGCGTTACGCGATCGCGGAGGTATCAACGATGTCCGCCGCCGTTCACGTGGGCACCCGCACCACTTTAGCATCCGCTTGGAGTTTATTTTGCCCGAAGGTTTTACCGGATACTATGCCTTTCGAATCGGTGCTGGTAAAAGCGAAGGACACAATGAGTATAGGGTTCAGACAGAAGAATGTAAATTGCAGAATGAGAAACTTCTGAAACCTGAAGTATACTTTCGCGTTGACGAAGGCGTTTTAACTGATACAAGTGTAGAAGTTGCTCCCGCAGCTGCGCCTGATCGTCTCTATTTGGTAAATGCTTCCGGGTTACCCGAATTTCGTGCTGTCTATGATGCATTTTCTCAAATGGGATTTTACAACCTCAATCCCGATAAAATTCGGGAACTCCAAAACCCGGATCCTGGAGACGTGCTTATGCGTGATGGTGGTAATCTTACAAGCGTGCTCACCCGACTTGCACCCACTGTGAAAACAGATATTGAGGAATATTTAGAGAGTGTTGTGCCCGGTGTACATGCAGTTGATGTCAAAGCGTGGGGGCCCATGGCAACATTAGAATTCAGGCAGAAAATTGCGGGGGACAAGTACCCATGGCGGTTCCATTCAAATAACATGTCTGATGGCACGCTCCGCGTATTGGGAATTCTGGTAGCACTGTTTCAGGGAGATCACAATGACCAAAAACGCGTACCTCTCGTTGGAATTGAGGAACCAGAGATCGCGCTTCATCCCGCAGCAGCAGGAGTTTTGCTTGATGCTCTTCGGGACGGTGCCCACAAGACACAAGTGGTTATCACCAGTCACAGTCCGGACCTCCTTGAAGACAAGCACTTGGATGTGGATTCAATTCTCGCTGTTGAAGCGTATGATGGAAATACGGTAATTGCCCCTGTTGACGAAGTTAGCAGGTCTGTCGTGCGCGATAAACTGTTTACAATAGGAGAACTTCTACGTAAGGATCAATTGGAACCTGATGAGGCATCTGTCATTTCCCCTGAAAAGGCAAAACAACTTCATTTATTCGATTTAGAAAAAAAGAGTTCTAGTTCAATAAAGAATAAGGAAAAACGCAGATGACAGTCAAAGTCAGTTGCATTGTTGAGGGGGAGGGCGATGTGGCAGCTGTACCGCTCCTGATTCGACGCATCGCAGCCGAACTTTATCCAGAATTGGCGATCAACACACCGCGCCCTATCCGTGTTCATAGGAATCAAGTTGTTCAACCAGATAAACTTGAGCAAGAAGTTGAATTAGCAGCTCGGAGAATTGGCGGGCAAGGAGCTATATTTATTATCCTTGACAGTGATGATGACTGTCCAGCGGAACTAGGGCCTGCGCTCCTTGAGCGAGCGTTACAAACTCATGGCAATTTACCGATTGCTGTCGTGCTGGCAAAATGTGAATTTGAGGCATGGTTCCTTGCGGCAGCCGAATCCATCCGCGGGCGGAGAGGGTTAAGAAATGATATTCACTCTCCAGAAAATCCAGAGGCAATCCGAGACGCGAAGGGGTGGTTGAGCAACCGGATGGAGAATAGCAAAAAATATCATGAAAAGCGGGACCAGCCTGCTCTCACAGATAGTTTCGACCTTGAGCAAGCACGTCGTGTAGATTCGTTTGACAAATGCTATCGAGACATCGTTCGCCTTCTCGGTGAATTGCAAGACAGAACCGAAGTATAGTTGTCAGTACGATTTTTTTGCGAAAAATCTTTTGGTACTCGGTTTTCGGTAAGAGGCTATTGTGTCTGGAACATCTCCTGTTACTGCCACAAGAAACCTCTTTACCAGAGGTTTCCGACAACCGACAACTGACAACCGATAACTGTTCTATGGAGGATTCAATATGGAACAACAAAAACCTAATGTTATTTTTATTTTGACGGACGATCAGGGACCTTGGGCTGCAGGCTGCTGCGGTAATGATGAGGTACGGACACCTTATCTCGACCAGATGGCTTCAGAAGGCACCCGCTTCCCGAATTTTTTCTGCACAAGTCCTGTCTGCTCGCCTGCACGTGCGAGTCTGATGACCGGACGTATCCCGTCAGCACACGGTGTACACGACTGGATCCGCGACGGAAACATGCCGCCAGATCCCGCTCAATACCTTGAAGGCTTGACCTGTTATACGGATGTTCTTGCGGAGAATGACTACACGGTCGGATTGAGTGGTAAGTGGCACCTTGGTGATAGCTTGACACCGCAACACGGGTTCAGTCACTGGTTCGCGCTACTCACCGGGGGAAGCAAGTACAACGATGCGGATATGATTCGAGACGGGCAGGTAGAAATGCAACCCGGTTACCTCACCGACGTGATTACCGATGATGCATTGGATTTCATCTCAGCGAACAAAGCGGGACCGTTCTATCTCAGCGTTAACTATAACGCGCCGCATACACCGTTTACAGGTCATCCCCAAGACCTCGTTGACTCTTACGACGATTGTCCATTCAAGACGTGTCCACAAGAGGCATTGCATCCGTGGGCGGTGCAGGGTGCAGCGGCACACATGGGCAATCGCGAATCGTTGAAGGGCTATTTCGCAGCGATAACGGCACTCGATTTAAATGTCGGACGGATTCTGGATCGGCTTGCAACGTTAGGTATCCGTGAAAATACACTCGTTGTCTTCAGTAGTGATAACGGTTACTCGTGTGGACATCACGGATTTTGGCATAAAGGCAACGGTACATTCCCACTGAACATGTATGAAAACTCCGTTAAGGTTCCGTTCATCGTTAGTCATCCGGGTAGCATTCCAGAAGGACGCGTCAGTGAAGCGATGGTAAGCCAGTACGATTTCATGCCAACACTCCTTGACTATCTCGGTTTACCCGATCCGAATGATGATATGTCGCCTGGCAGAAGTTTTGTTCCTGCGCTTTCTGGAGAGACGAATGATGCGAAAGATGAGATTGTTATTTACGATGAGTACGGGCCTGTCCGCATGATTCGGACGCAAGAGTGGAAATATGTCCATAGGTATCCTTACGGTCCGCATGAATTATACGATTTGGTGAATGATCCGGGTGAACGGAAAAATCTGATAGATGACAAATCTCAGAATGCTCGTATCGGTGATATGCGTCAACAGATGGGGGCATGGTTTGAAAGATACGTCCTGCCGGAATTAGATGGGGCGCGATGCTCGGTTACGGGTGGTGGGCAAGCAGCAAAAATCGGAGAAGGAAATTACGGTGAAAATTCCTTCCATCCCAGATATGCCCCTCCTCGACGAAATGTGTAGACAACATATCTTCATCTGAATCAGATATGCTGAATGCTATACGCGCATTTAGCGTCGATTGAGTAATATCAAATGGAGGCATGCATGTCAGCTCAGGCGAAAAACGGGAGCCCGAATATTTCGCGGCGGCGTTTTTTTAAGCACATAGGCACTGGTACTGTTGCTGCGGCAGTTACACCAGCGGTCCTTATCGGTGCAGAGAAAACAGGAGAGAATCAAATGCAAAACCAACCAAATGTCATTTTTATTCTCACGGATGACCAAGGCCCCTGGGCTGCTGGCTGTTGTGGTAATGATGAAGTCCGCACACCTTTTATTGACCAGCTTGCTTCAGAGGGGACACGTTTTCCCAATTTTTTCTGCACTACTCCGGTATGTTCACCGGCACGTGCGAGCCTGATGACTGGACGCATCCCTTCTGCACATGGCGTTCATGATTTTGTCCCTGTCGGAAACATACCACCAAATCCGATACGTTATCTTGAAGGACTTACCTGCTATACCGACGTACTCGCTGACAATGGCTACACTGTTGGACTCAGTGGTAAATGGCACCTCGGCGATAGCCTCTCGCCACAACACGGGTTTAGCCATTGGTTCGCTATGCCCAGGGGGGGCAGCAAGTACAACAACGCAGATATGATCCGAAATGGGAAGGTAGAAGCGCAACCTGGCTATCTTACTGACGTAATTACCGATGATGCGTTGGACTTCATTTCTGCGAATAGTGAAGCCCCGTTCTACCTGAGTGTCCACTATAACGCCCCGCATACCCCGTTTAATGGGCATCCGAAAGACATTGTGGATTCTTATGATGATTGCCCGTTCAAGACGTGTCCGCAGGAAGCATTGCACCCGTGGGCGGGCCGAGGCACCCTCCCTCACATGGGAAATCGCGAGTCGTTGAAAGGTTATTTCGCAGCGATAACAGCACTCGATTTAAACGTTGGCAGGATTTTAGAACGACTTTCTGAATTAGGTATCCGCGAAAATACGCTCATCGTTTTCAGTAGCGATAATGGATATTCGTGTGGACATCACGGATTTTGGCACAAAGGCAACGGGACATTCCCACTGAATATGTATGAGAATTCGGTTAAAGTGCCTTTTATCATGAGCCATCCCGGTAAGATACCTGAGGGAAGCGTCAGCGAAGCAATGGTGAGTCAATACGATTTCATGCCGACACTTCTCGATTATCTCGGTTTACCGGATCCGAATGACGATATGTCCCCTGGCAGAAGTTTTGTACCAGCACTTACCAGAAAAACAAACGATGCGCAAGATGAGATCGTTGTATTTGATGAATACGGGCCTGTCCGTATGATCCGAACACAAGAGTGGAAATATGTTCACCGCTATCCTTACGGACCCCATGAGTTGTACGACTTAGCGAAAGACCCAAGAGAACGAAAAAATCTGATAGACGACAAATCGCAGAACCCATTGATAAGCGATCTGCGGCGACAGATGGGTGCGTGGTTTGAACGGTACGTAGACCCACGACTGGATGGCACAAGATGTGCAGTTACCGGTAGAGGCCAAAAGGCAAAAATTGGAGATGGGATGTATGGAGAAGATGCCTTCAATCCAAGGGATACAAGTCATCGACAAAACAGATAGGGGTTGTCTGACTCAATCTATGTAATTGTATCAAGAAAAATCAAGATGGAGATATTTATGACTACGAAACTTGAACATGCATTCACAGAAGCATCTAAACTCCCCTCGGAGGAACAAAATATTCTTGCAGAGTGGTTGCTTGCTGAATTGGCATCGGAAAAACGCTGGTCCAAACTTTTTGCCAATTCACAAGATATTTTGGCTACGTTGGGACAAAAAGCCCTTGATGAGCATCAAAAAGGCAAAACACAAGAATTAGATCCGGAGCAAATTTGAATTCAAAAACAACAAGTAGTTTCCGGGATATGCTTGCAACCTTGCCTCGTCAGATTCGGCAGAGCGCGCGGGAAACTTATACACTTTTTAATCTAAATCCTAATCATCCGAGCTTACAGTTCAAAAAAGTCCATAATACGCGCCCAATTTATTCGGTTCGCATAAATGTTGACTATCGAGCTGTAGGTGAAATAGATGAAAACGATATAATTTGGTTTTGGATTGGTCCGCATAGAGAATATGAAAAGCTGCTTAGACGAATTTGATTACTAATTTTATTCTTCAACTAATTGTTGTAAAAGAATTGTAGTTCAAGACTACCAAATTGTAAGTTTTGACTTTCAAAAAAGTTAAGCAGTTGCATCTGGATTTAGAAAATAAACAGGACGGGCACAGTTTCCTGAGTTGCTTCGTTCTCAGTTTTCTACGTTGACTTCAGAACAGATTTCGTGTATGCTATGTAACAAGCAACTAAAACCACAAGGACACAGATTTTCCGTCCGTTAAGGAGAATACCATGACGGCTATTGCTGTGCAAACCCATTTGACACCTGAGGAATATCTGGATTGGGAACGCAAAGCACCCTTCAAAAATGAATATCTCGCCGGACAGATACTCGCGATGTCCGGAGCAAGTCTCGCGCATAATCTCATCACAGGCAATATATTTAATGGACTTTATAACCAATTGGTGGAACGGGAGTGCATCACCTTTACCGGCGAGATGCGTGTGAAGGCAAATCCGTTAACATCTTACTTTTATCCAGATGTCGCTGTCGTCTGTGATGAACCCCGTTTTGAAGATGATGTGTTCGATACGCTCCTCAACCCAACTGTTGTCGTAGAGGTGCTTTCCCGGTCAACAGCAACTTATGACAAGGGCGAGAAATTCGAGTCTTATAAGCAGATCGCGTCCTTGCAAGAATACATCCTTGTTTCGCAAGATAGGGTAAACGTTGAACGCCATTTTCGCTTAGAAATGCAGTGGAGAGTGATAGAATTTCAGGAGCTTGCGGACATCCTGCGCCTGGATTCAATTCGCTGCGAACTGCCTTTGGGGCACATCTATAGACGCGTCAAATTTACAGATACGCCCTGATCCCACCGCAGACGCACTGTGTAAGTCCTATTTCTAACTTTAAGTATTTTATCTAATCTTCCGCTACAAAACCCAATCCTTCAGGTTTGGGATGTCGTAGCGGTTAAGCGGTTATGTGAAGAAAAAACTTGACAATCGCCTAAAAATATAGTATAACATAAATATCAAGTTGGCAGACATGAACAGCGTCGCTGCTTAGTGGCGTGTCTGCCTGCCCACTGTTCAGGGGTTAAAGACTTCAGACTTGAGATCCCATGAGAAACACAAAATATAAACCTTTTTTTGATCCTATCCTCGCATTACTCCATCAACAAATGGATATTTGTGGCATTGTGCGTAATCATTTCATCGCCTTGTCTCGACGCTATTACCGAATGTATGGGGAAGGGCTTTCGTATAAACAGATGAGTGCCCATTTGACGAAGTTGAAGAAACTCGAGCAGTATAAGCATTGGAATATTCCTTATGCGTGGAGCCTTCAACAAGTTATTAGAGACTTGGCACGTTCTTACCGAGAAATAAAAACGCTTGGTCGGGGTCGCCCACGGTTTAAGAAAGCCAAAAATCATCGGGGGATTAGATTTGATGGTTCTCAAATCGAACTCCGTCACGTCTTGCCTAAACAGAAAGGTCAACGTAAATATCCTGTTTATGAGTTGGTAGCAGGGGGTATGACTTATAGATTTTCTATGCATCGTCGGATCGTAGGTGAAATAAAGCAAGTTGCATTTACGCGTGACGCTATTGGCGAAATATATTTGACGCTTACTGAAGATTTTGTGGAATCTGTGCCAGAACCTAAGACTGGTAAAGCGGAAGGGTTCGATATTGGCATCAAAGATTTCCTGACTGGCTCTAATGGTAAAAAATATAAATCTCCAATGTTTTACAAGCAGCAGGAGAAAAAACTTGCCAAAGAGCAGCGTTGTTTGTCGAGAAAAGTCAAAGGTTCAAACAACTATGAACGCCAAAGAAAAGTTGTTGGTCGTATCCATATAAAAACAACTAACCAAAGGTCTGAACATCACTGGAAACTATCTGTCAAATTGTGTCGTTCGTTTGATGTGATGATTTTTGAAAACTTGAATATTGCTGCGATGAAAGCACTCTGGGGCAAGCAAGTCTCGGATCTTTCTTTTAGCAGTTTTTTGAATAAACTGAAACATCAAACCGACAAACGGAACCGTATTTTTCATAAAATAGGTCGTTGGATACCAACCACCAAACCTTGTTCGGTTTGTGGGTATAAGAATAATCATTTGACACTTTCGGATCGGCATTGGATGTGTCCTGATTGTGAAACATTTCTTGATCGTGACCATAACGCTGCTGTTAATATTTTACGAGAAGGGTTAGCTTCTCTTGGGTTAGGTGATGTAAGACCTACGATTGTTGATAAGACTTTAGTAGGCTGCACTGTTGAGTCATCCAGTCTGGCTCTGAATTCCACAAGTGCTTTCGCATAACTTTGCGGAAGCCCAAGTCTTTAGACTTGGGTCTATCACTGTTGAAAGGAACGAAATGGCGAGAGCATTTGCCCCTGGTAACATTTCGTGTGTTTTCAAGGTTATTCCGCACGCCGATCCGGCGCGTATGCACTCGCTCGGCATGGGGTTCACTGTTAAAGAAGGCGTAGAGGTCATCGTCTCTGAGTATCATGAGACAGAGGTGCTGTTTAATGGAGAGCATATCAACTTTCCGACGGTACGTGCTGTTGCCAACAGACTCATCGAAAACAGTAGCGTTGTAGGCATAAAAGTAGTTATCACGTCTCCACTACCCCTTGGTTGTGGTTTTGGACTCAGTGGTGCTGCGGCACTCGCAGCTGCTTATGCGCTCAATGCGCTGCTATCCCTGCAGAAAGACACTGAAGAACTCGCAATGATCGCACACGTTGCAGAAGTTGAAAATCGCACGGGGTTGGGTGATGTCTGTTCGCAATATCACGGCGGTTGTCTTGTCAAGTTGAAGGAAGGCTCTCCTTTAACTGCCGATAGCCTACCGATTGCAGAACAACCGATCTACTATCGCTACTTCGGACCGATCCAGACAAGCGAGGTGCTCGGAAACAGAGAACAGACGCTTCGGATCAATCGTGCAGCAGATGTTGCGTTGCGTACATTGCAAACGCTTACCAGTGCTAAGCCGAATGCCGACCTCTTTAATGCCTGCTTCGCGGTCTCAAAACAGTTTTCGGTAGAGAGCGGTTTGCTTAGCGATGCACGGGTGATAGATACGATCGCACGCATTGAGGCAGATAGTGGTGTTGCCTCCATGATTATGTTAGGAAACGGTGTTTTTAGTACGCATCCTTTTGAAAATGCTGTCGAAACGAGGCTTGTCCATAATCCTGCACGCCTCATGTTATAAGATGTAACTTCAGATGAAGCAAAAGAAATGAGAATTGTGCTTTTCTTTTCAGTTTTTACGGTATCTGTTGCCTTCGGTGCGGTTGAGATTGAGCATGTATCGTTCGGATTCAACGACGGCTACAAGACAGGTACATGGGCACCTCTGACTATTAGTGTTCGAGGTCAAGATGCGCTTGCTACGCCTATTGGTGTTCCCGGTCAGCGAATAGATCAGACCTATCTGGCAGTGGAAGTTAGAAGTTTTTCTTCAAATACACCTATCCAACGGTATGCGACGCCATTAACTGGCTCACACCGGAAAGACTTCTATATTTATTGTCCGAAAGATGCAACACAACTTGTCATTGAACTCGTACCTGCCCCACAGTCAGGGAACACAATGTCTCAGGACAAAGTGCGCCGCGTGATGCAGGAGAGCGCTTTACCGACACCCCTTGCCCGCAAAGACTTCCTCGTATTGGTGTTGGCACCGAGCGGTGATAAACTAAAACGATTCATTGACAAAAAGCAGTTAGCGGCTCATGACGACGCGTTGGTCCATGTGGCGTACGTAACATCATTGCCACACGACTGGATAGGTTATAGTGCAGTTGATATTCTCGTTATTCGCGAAACGGTCTTGACAGAGAGACGTATCTCTAAAGCCCAACAGACAGCGATGCTTGATTGGGTACAACGTGGCGGTACACTTATTGTCTCTGGCGGCAGTAATTATAAATATCTACGCCAAAGTTTTATAGAACCTTTTCTTCCGGTGAAATTAAAAAAACCGGAGCAAACAGAAACGATTCCGGATGCCGTACACAAACAACTCGGTTTTCAGTCATCGGATGGCAATAGGAACGTGTTTGAACGCATCCCATTTTCCGTGAAGCCCGGAGGTGAAACGTTAATCGGTACAAAGGAAGAGATCTATGTTGCGAAGCGGAACTTTGGAGACGGTCAGATTGTCTGTCTTGCGTTTGATTACAATGCCTCGCCCTTTGGCGTAAGCGGAAAAAATATAGAACAGTCGGAACGACAGGTGGGTGAAACATTCTGGAGCGAATTTCTGAGTAGATACGGTAAATCTCCGCGGCACCTCGCAGACCGATATGCCCTTGCGCTCCAACACGAGGAAAAAATTTACCGACAATTTTCATCAGTTTCTGTCAAAACTGGACCGACACAAGTGCCGCTTATTAAACTACTGGCTATAGTTTTACCAATATATTTGTTGAGTTTTGGTGGTTTCTTATTGCACTTTGGGAAGTCTCTGAAGTCCCGCGATCACGATCATCGTGATGGCGTGCTTCAGCAGAAGCGAAAGGCACGCACCTATTGGATAGGCGGACTTCTCTTTGTTCTACTCTCGTTGAGTACAATTGCAGTCGCGAGAAACATTTTACCAAATAGCGTTACAGCGAATCGTTTGTCAATTTTGTCAATCTATCCTGATCGGAATCGTGCACACTTGCAAAGCTACGTCTCTCTCAGAGCTACGACGCGTGCTGAAACGTCCATTGATCTCATAAAAGGGAGTTTTATTCGTCATCAAGAAACTGAGAATCCTCAAAAACTTGGAACATTGGTTCAGGATTCACATATTCAACTACGAGGTCTACCGGTGGAGCCGTGGCATCCGACGACTTATGTGCAAGAAACATTTTTGGATACGTCAGAAGTTCCGCGTATTCTTGAAAACGCGTGGCACGTTATAGGTAAAGAGATGACTTACTTAGGGAATGTCACACTTGATACCGAATTGGAGCCTGAGTTTTCAACAGCAGTTCTTCGGCGGCGCGTAACACCTGCGATGCCACCTGATAAAGACTTGCATGGTACGCGGAAGTGGTTTGCACAAATTCTACGGCAGGAGCAGGTGTTACGACATTTAGCAGCGGAGACGGACGCGCCCCTGTCGCCTTCTTATCGAATCGGATGGACTTCGCAAGGTTTTACGGACATCGTAGGGGTTAGGTTACCTAACCCCTACGGAAATGTTAAGACAAATAACGAAACTTTAGTGATTTTTCGACGCATTACTCGACTTTAAAGGAAAATTGTGGCAGAGTGGTTTTCAGTTAAAGGGATGTCTGATTAATCAAAATCTCTTAACCGACAGCCAACGGCTAATGGCTGAAGCCATTCCAAAGAGGTGAACCATGGACGTGCTATCGCTTGGTATTTACGTCGTTGACGTGCTCGGACGACCGATAGACCAATTCCCCGAAAAAGGCAAATTAGCACTCTTTGATGAACTCGAAATCCATACCGGAGGTTGTGCGAATAACACGGCTCTTGTGCTTTCGCGTTTAGGCATTCATGCGGGTGCGATGGGTAAAATTGGCACCGATGCTTTCGGGGATCTGATCCTGCAAACACTTAAAGACAACGACGTTGACGTAACTGGCATGCGCCAAGATCCCGACGTTAGCACCTCATTCACATTTGTCGCGATTGCTTCTGATGGCGAACGGACTTTCTATCACTACATCGGCGCGAACGGTGAACTCTGTGAAGCAGACCTTAATTGGGAACTTATTAAAACCACCAAGATTTTGCACATCGCTGGTGCGCTCGTCATGCCGAGTTTTGATGGCGCGCCGATGGCAAACATCCTTCGAGAAGCGAAAAGCCTGGATATAACCACTTCGCTCGACACAGCATACGATGCGACTGGAAAGTGGATGGAGACGTTAGAACCGTGTTTACATCACGTAGACATCTTTATGCCAAGCATTGTTGAAGCGCGACACCTCACTGGTATGTCCGAATGCCGTGAAATCGCACAATTTTTGCGGAACATCTACAATATCCAAACCATCGCCATTAAAATGGGCGAAAACGGCAGTTATGTCTCCACACCAGAGACAGAACTTTCTGTGCCCGCATATCCGGTCAATGTCGTTGACGCCACGGGGGCAGGTGATGCTTATGTTGCCGGTTTCCTCGCGGGAACCCTTATGGATTGGGACTTACAAGCGACTGCGGAATTGGCATCCGCGACGGGCGCGGCATGCGTCACTGCTATCGGTACTACTGCAGGGATTCAGAATCTTGAAGAGACCTTGAAAATTAACCGTCAGAGGAATTAGTTTTCAGTACGATTTTTTTCAAAAATCTTTCAGTCATCGGTTATCGGTTAAGAACCGTATTGATGTCTGAAGCCTTTCCCTTTACTAAAAACTCTCACTGCGAAACAAACCGTGCTGACAACCGACAACTAAAAAAATATGAATAAGACACCGATTGTTGAAACAGAAAATCTATCCAAATGGTATGGTGAAGTTATGGGGGTGAATGACATAACGCTCACGATTTACCCCGGCATCATCGGTCTACTGGGTCCAAACGGCGCGGGGAAAACAAGTTTAATTAAACTTATGACGGGACAACTCAAACCGAACCAAGGCGAGGTGAAAGTGCTGAACCAGTCGGTATGGAATAACACTGAGTTGACTCGGCGAGTAGGCTACTGCCCAGACATAGAATTGGCATATCAATTCATGAGTGGACTTGAGTTTGTCACCTTTTTCGCCACGTTAAGCGGATATGACAAATCAGAAGTAGAATCCCGAAGTCTACAAGTATTGGAAACGGTGGACATGTTATCGGCAAAGGACCGACCTATCGGCTCCTATAGCAAAGGTATGCGGCAGCGCATCAAACTCGCGCAGGCGTTAGTACACGAACCGGAACTTCTATTTCTTGACGAGCCACTCACGGGTTTAGATCCGAACGGAAGACGGCACGTTCTTGCGCTGTTGAAAGACCTCGCTGACAAAGGTATTAGCATTATCGTTTCAAGTCATATCCTCTACGAGATTGAAGCGTTAACAGAGACAATTTTGCTCATCCACCAAGGACGTATCCTTGCCGAAGGCACTATCTCCGATATCAGGGAGTTGATTGATGAACATCCACATAAAGTCTACTTAAGCACCGATGAACCGCGCCGCTTAGCACAAGTCTGCCTGCCTTTTGCGGATATCCTGAGCGTAACCTTTGTCAATAATGGTAACGCTATGGACGGATCAGAAACAGACATAGCAGGCGATATTATTATCGAAACCGCTAAGCCGGATGCTTTCTATGCCCGACTTCCTGAACTCCTCATTGAAAACGAATTGCACGTCTCCCAACTCTACTCCCCTGATGATAATCTCTCCTCCGTGTTTAAATACTTGGTCGGGTAGCCAGATTTTAAACTACATGACCATCAGGTTGTCCTAACTTCACCAACGCGCCGATATCCGGTTCATCTGCAAGTTTTGCGAAACTCCCGTCACAGATGGCGCGTCGCATTCCACGCATTAAACTGATGTAAAAGTGCAAATTGTGCAAGGTGTGCAGTTGCGAACCGAGAATCTCATTTTCAATATGTAGATGTCGGAGATATGCCCGTGTGAAGTTTTGACAGGTATAACAGGTACATTCCGGATCTAATGGACTGAAATCGCGTCTGTATTTTGAGTTGCGGATACGGATGATACCATCTGTTGTGAACAGGGATCCGTTGCGGGCGTTCCGGGTCGGCATGACACAATCAAACATATCAATCCCGCAGCGTACACCGTAGACCAAGTCTGCAGGCGTACCGACTCCCATTAAGTAACGCGGCTTTTCGTCTGGTAGCAGCGGCGCAGTGTACGCGAGTATCTCGTACATCAACTCTTTTTTTTCGCCGACGCTTAAGCCGCCAATAGCATATCCCGGAAAACCGATTGAGACTGTGCCATCCACGCTCGCCTGACGCAGGTCGCGTTCCATACCGCCCTGCACAATGCCAAAGAGGAGTTGCTTAGGGTTCTGATGCGCCTCTTTACTGCGTGCTGCCCACCGCAACGTCATCTCCATGGAATCCTTAAGATACGCGTAATCGTTTGGTAATGCTGGACACTCGTCGAAGACCATGATAATATCTGCTCCGAGGGCATTCTGGATTTCGATTGAACGTTCAGGAGAGATAAAGTGCTCAGTGCCGTCTATTGTAGAACGGAATGCGACACCCTCTTCAGTAATTGTTCGCAACGGACCGAGACTAAAAACCTGAAATCCGCCACTATCGGTCAAGATCGGACGCTGCCATCCCATAAACGCGTGCAATCCACCTGCCTCTTGGACAATCTCGTGTCCAGGACGGAGGTAGAGGTGATAGGTGTTTGCGAGAATAATTTCCGCCCGAATTTGGTCAGATAGCATTTGCGGGGTGCACGCTTTCACCGTTCCGCGCGTCCCGACAGGCATAAATATAGGTGTATTCACAACACCATGCGCTGTGTGGAGTCTGCCAACCCGTGCTGCAGTGGCTTTATCTTCATGGATAAGTGTATAGGGGGCTTCTATCATGTAGGGTTATCAGTCTTCAGTTATCAGTCTTCAGTAAGAAAGTCGCGAAGTGTGCTAAAGTGCCTAAAGTTTTGAAGTTAGCAACTTTATTAGGGGAAACACCCAAGCAAAAACACTTTCGCACGCTTTACAGACTTCTTTAACTGATAACTGATAACTGATAACTATTTAATGGATAATCTTCGCATTGAGGATAGGGCTATCCTGTACAAATGCTTTACCGTTGATGGTTGCTGAACCTCGGAATTTGAACTGATACGTCTTATCTTCTAAAGAACCGAGCACTTTTAAGGGAACTTTGACTTCGGTTTCATTCACTGGGATAGTGACAGCCTCGGTGGTAAACCCTTCTGGTAAATCAAGCGGTGTCAGTGTAACTTCATCCGTAAAACCGCCTTGCCGGACAATTGTCAGCGTGAGTATCGCCTCCTTTATCGCTGGCGTTTCGATTTCAGTCTTCTCGGTATCTGCAGTCGGGTTCGCTGCAATCGCTACGGTGCCGCCTTGCGGAACTGGCACTGCGTCATCATTTGCTGCTACCGCTGCGGGGAAAACGATGCTAAAGCGCAAAGGTTCCACCGTCACAATAAAGGGTGCTTCAAGAATCGTCAGTGGGATAGCAGGTGTTGACTGACTAACTGCCTCTCTGTTGATCGTCGCTGTGCCTACAACAGAGATATAGTTGATGCCCGGCACGGGTACGACAGAGAACTGTTCCCTCCGCTCAAAACTTCCCGCCTTCACTGAAAGGATTGCCTCATTTTTACCTTCGGCAATAGTGACAGGTTTTGCCGTCACGCGGGGTGGTAAGCCTACCACTGAAAGTGTAATAGGACCTGTGAAGTCGTCGCGCCGATTCGCCGTCACATGAAGGTTGACCGCTTTGTTATGTGTGACACTTGCACTAATTTCAGCGAGCGTCAGCGTGTACTCCGGTGCCTTCATCACTGTCAGAAGCATTGGAGAAGGTGTGGCCGTGCGTTCTACCTGACGACTGCCAACTGCAGAGACTCCAGCGACGGAAAACGGCATCAGCCCAAGTGGCGCGTCCCATGGTGCAGTCACCGTGAGTACAGCTTTGACTTGACCGGTCTCAACAACAGCGGGACTTACCTCGAATGTTTTCGGCAGGGTAGGGCAGTGTAAGCGAATAGGACCGCTGAGTTTATCGAGACGGTTCACGTTAACCTGCATTGTGAAAGTGCCACCTTGACTGACGCGCGGGCTATCGAGAGTAGACGGACGGTTTTGGCTGTCAAGCACGACTGCGCTGAGCGTGAAGTCTGGTTCCAATGGACGGATGTTGAAACGGTATGAATACGCCCCACCGCCTTGGTTGTTCAGATCTCGAATGGCGACAGAATACTTTCCTGCTTCCGTAAAATTCCACTCAATGCGTGCGTCAGCACCACTGGCATCGTCATTGACCATCAAGACCTGTTCTTCCGCTGCATCGTAGGTTTCCATGTCTGTCGCGGCTTCCATCTGTTTTTCTGCACCATAGAGCGTAAGGAGTGCATCAAGTTGTGATGAGAGCCTGAGTGCTTCCACCTCAAAGACGAGAAGTTGAGGTACTTTTATCTCAAATGCAAACCGATCAACATCACCGGATTCGTCAATTTTTCCGTTGATTGTTATCGGTGCGTTTACGGTATTTGCTTTTTCAGCCGTATTGTTGGGTTCAGTTTCTCCCATTTCTGCCAAACTTCCGATGGAGAAGAGGTGTGGATTGCTTGTCAATCCAGAAGGTGTTTTTACTCTGAGTGTCTGTTCACCTGTCGGCGTTTCGGCATTAATTGAGACCTGTATAGCGTTAACAGTTTCGAGATTCGCGCCGGTTACGGCAATCGTATTATCCGTTCCGCGCTGTCCGCCGAGCGGAAAAATTGTCTCAAGGTAAGGTAATTCACCGATACTTAACCGATAACGGAACCCGTTTCCACCTTTGTAGCGGATATCGCGGATATGGAGTGTATATTTACCTGCTTCAGGCGCGGTGTAATTTAGGAGTGAATCTAACCCGTTGCCCTGTCCACTGTTTGCGACTTCAACCCCATTAGCGTCTTGGAGGAGGAGATACGAATCCAGAGGCGATCCTATCCGTTGCGCCGTCACCTCACAGATAAGTTTCGCATCTTTTTTCAGGCTAAAACTGAAACTGTCTTGATCATCAATTGATGCGATTTCACCATTGACGGTAACCGGCAGCTCCAGCCAATTTGACATCTCAGTCTCTTCGGCTGCTTCACTTTCCTTTATTTCTGGTAGGTTACCGACAACGAAGTTTTGTGCGTTGGAAACACCATAAGGCGTAACGATACGCATCTGTTGGATACCTAATGGTGCATTAGGGTCAATCGTTAAGGAGGCGACCAACTGCATGTCGGTAGGAATACGTCCAGAGATCCCATCGCCATTGAAGAGGACAGCTGCTTGCTGCGTTTCCTGTCTAATTTCCGCGGTAATGCCGGTCCCACTGAACCACACCGCCGTTGCCGTGTCGAGGTTTTGACCTTTGAGGGTAATGTCCACGTTCTGTCCGTGTTGCGCGCCTTGCGGAGAGACAGTCGATAGTGCTGGCACAACCTGGGCGTGTGTGAAACCAATTGTTAGAAAAAAAATTGACAGGGAGAGAAAACAGTATTTGAGTGGAAGACGGAAAGTGGAGGAACTGACTCGTCTCCTCGACTTCCGAAATAACTTGTTAGGCATTTTGATTACCTCTTTAGTAGTCATCAGTCACCAGTTATCAGAGGAATAGTCGTCAGTTTTCAGTACGGATTTCTTTCAAAAACCCTTAACCGAAAGGGAACGTACGCGTTCCCCTACTGATAACCTCTCCTCTGACAACTGACGACTGAAAACTATTTTAGAAAATCCCGGCAATCGGTTCGCCTTTCACCAATTCGCGTGGTTGATCTAAATGGTTGTAGACGATCGTGTGCGGATCAATACCGAGTGTATGGTAGACCGTCGCGAGGATGTCGCGTGGATGCACGGGGTTCTCAAGCGGTGTAGACCCTGTTGTATCGGACTTCCCGTAAACCTGTCCGCCTTGGACACCTGCGCCTGCGATTAACCCTGTGTAGCAATAGGGCCAGTGGTCGCGTCCGTCAGGAGCGTTGCTATTACCAGAGGTACTAATACCCATCCGCGGCGAGCGTCCGAATTCACCAATCGCTAAGACGAGTGTATCCTCTAACATCCCACGTTGATCCAAGTCTTCGAGTAGTGAGGAGACAGCACTATCTAACTTCGGGCAGTGAAGGTTCTTCAAGGGACCAAAGTTGGTTGCGTGCGTATCCCATGCTGTGGTGTTTGGATCACCGTTGGCAACAGAGGGCCAGTTCACCTGAACGAACCGAGTGCCTGCCTCGACCAATCGCCGTGCGAGGAGCGCGCTCTGTCCGAAGGTGTGTCTACCGTAGCGATCGCGCATCTCATCTGACTCTTGGGACAGATCGAAAGCGTTGCGTGCCCGCTGGGATAGGATAAGGTTGTACGCCTTCTCATAATACTCGTTCAAGGCGTAGGAGTCCGCCACCTTATCAATTTCGGGCATACTGGCGTTAATCGTCTCAAGGAGATTTTTCCGGCGTTTCAGACGCACGGGTGGCACTTCTGGACGCAAGCTTAAGTCGTCGAGGTTAATATCCTGATTCGGGTCTTGGAAGAGGAAGTACGGATCGTAGGCTCTACCAAGGAACCCGGCGTTCCCGCCTTTGCCGATGATATTACTCTCTTGCATCGGACGTGGGAGTTGTACCGCCGCGAGCATTGGTTCATCGGGTGGTCGGTAATTTGAGATATGCGCTGCGGCATTGGGATGGTCGGCAGGTGAAGGTGGATCAAGCTGCCCAGAAGGAGCAACTTTGTCCGGCGTTTCGCCAGTAACCATCTGATACATTGCAGCGGTGTGGTTGAAAAGCCCTGCTGGTGTGTAGCTTACCGAACGGATCAAGCAGGCTTTGTCCATCTGCTGTGCCAAACGTGGCATCGTCTCAGATAACTGGATCCCCTTTACATTGGTAGGAATCGGTTTGAATTCACCGCGAATATTTGAAGGGGCATCGGGTTTTGGATCCCAGATATCGAGGTGACTAGGACCGCCTTGCAAAAAGAGAAGGATGACCGAGTTGGCTTTTCCCCATCCGTTTAGCGGTTTAGCGGGATCAACTGCCGTATTCGCGTTCGCTTGGAGTGACAATACCTGTGGCAGAGAAATGCCGAGCATCGCCGCACCACCGACACGTAGAAATTCACGACGTGAGAACCCGTCACACAAGCGTCCGGGCAGTTGTGGTAACGATAACATCTATTGTTTCCTCCATTGTTTCGTAGTTGTCGGTTTTCAGTTCGGTTTTTCTGCGAAAAACCTTTCAGTTGGCAGAGGAATAGTCATTGGTTATCAGTTAATCATCTGTGGCAGTGAAAATATGTCTAACTGCCATAAGAGGACTCTTAACTGAAAACTGAAAGCGCAGCGTACTGATAACTGAAGACTATTTTAGCGATTGAATAAGAAGGCGGGACTGTTAATCAATGCCCACAACAGATCTTGTGCGCCTTCTTCCTTAGATTCAGCGTTCGCGATATGTTCAACCGCTACTGCATATTCGCTCTTCTCTGGTAACCGAGAAAATGTTGCGAGATATAATTCTTCAACGAGAGCTCGGTCATCCTGATTCGATTTGATGAGTTGTGCGATACGTCCTTTTGGATCAATGAGTGCTTCTGCGACCGTTGGTCCATTAATGAGATTCATTGCGTGTGCGAGACTCACCTCAGTGGTGCGCTCACATTCGCAGGAAGTTTCGCGTTCGGGTCTACCAAACAGTTTCAAAAATCCATCATCTTTGACCTTGCTGTCTGGCAATTGGACTGCGCGGAAGTTTTTGGGTACCTCTTCGAACCGCGGTCGACTTCCTGTTGCGACCCCGATAGCGTCTAACAACTGTTCTGCCGTCAAGCGTCTTGCGACAGCGTGTGAGAAGTTAATCGTATCTGACTTGTTCCACTTATTCGTCTTGATACTCTGTTGATAGGTTCGGGAACGAACAATCGTTCTCATGATATGCTTGATATCGAATCCGCTGTCCACGAAATCCTTTGTCAATGCGTCGAGTAATTCAGGGTTGCTTGGCGGATTACTCGTGCGGATATCGTCAACAGGTTCAATGATCCCGCGTCCCATGAAGTAGCTCCAGATACGGTTCGCCCCTGCGCGTGCGAACATCGGATTTTCCTTAGAGGTGAGCCACTGAGCGAGCATCTGTTGCTTATTATCGGTTTCTGCTGCAACTTCACCAAATGGAACAGAGGGTTCAACCACTGCTAAGGTTCGGGGATGTTTCACAGGGGTTTCAGTGTAACTGGCGTAGACGATTTCATCTCCGGGTAGCTGCCCCTGTTTCACATTGACATCCGCGAAGAACGCTCCAAGTTCATAGTACTGGTTTTGCGTCCATTTTTCAAACGGATGGTCGTGGCATTTGTTGCATGAGAACCGAACACCTAAGAACAGCTGCGTTGTGTTTTCGACTGCAGCGGTATATTCACGGGATACACGGAAATAACTTGCCGCGGGATTTGCGTAGGTGCTTCCAGTTGCAGTAATCAGGTCCCGCACAAACTGGTCATACGGACGATTCTGTGCGATTGCCTGATGGATCCACTGTTGGAAGAGCCAGACCCCGCGTTCACCGAGGAATTTGCGGTTAGACTGTAGCAGATCTGCCCACTTATGTGTCCAGTGGTCGATAAACTCCGGTGTTTCGACGAGTGTGTCAATCAGTTTTTCCCGTTTGACTTTAGAGGCGGTAGTATCCGCGAGGAAACTCCGGGCCTGTTCGGGTGTCGGTGGGAGCCCTGTCAGATCGAAATAGATACGCCGTACAAACTCTTCATCTGTGCAGAGCTGAGAAGGTAGGATTTTCATCCGCTTCAATTTATTGTGGACGTGTGTATCAATATAGTTATACTCAGGCGTTTGAACCCACTTGTACCCGCTTCTGTCACCCATTACGATGATGCCGTTTGTGCTGTAGGCACCTTCATATCGGGTGAGGATAGCGGTTTCACCGCGGCGTTCTGCGGTTACCACACCGTCATCTGTGATCTTTGCGACCTCATTGACGCTGCTCGTGAATTTTGCTTCACGGGTGACATCTCGCGTTGTGCCATCGGGATAGTGTGCGACGACAATAAGCTGCTGCTTCATACCCGGCATAGCAAGTTCAGCGGTATCGGGTAAGACCTCTAACCTTTCAACGCGCTGTGTGGTTTCGACATCAGAATTCGCCCCTTCTGCTATCCATTGGTGGATGAGTTCATAATCCCGAGACCCCGGTACGACGACTTGCCCCCCTTTGTGTGGCACTTCGGATGTCGGTTTCAGCAACATTAGACTCTGTTCGGGGAAAGCCCTATTGAAGCGTCTGCCGGATATATCCTCAATCAAGAGTTCATAATCAAAATCGGGATCGTAGCCACGGAGAGAGAGTTTGAATCCGTTTTTACCCTTCGCTGCACCGTGGCATGTGCCGTTATTACATCCAGCATGGCTCAGGAGTGGCATAACATCCCGTACGAAACTCACAGGCGGGGCCTCCATACTCTTGACCTCTACGGGTAATTCGGCTCTCACGCCGCTGACAGTAACAATGATTTTCGTTGCGCCAACTGCCATCGGGAATATATAGCTATCTTCATGTACCTTCACCGCGCCAGTAGCGGGTGTTAGCACAGCCCACGGTGTTACATCTACCCATGTGCCATCTTTTGTCTTACCTGACACGAGTACACGTCTGCCATCACGTGCATGCTCCAATGTCAGTGACTCCGGATGAACCCTCAACTTCGTTAAAGCGACACTTGCAAGCCATTCTTCAGCTGTCGGTACTTCGGTACTCGCAGGTCGCGCCATCTCACTTTGCGCTGCTAACTGAAACGCGAAGCAGATGGCAAATGCAACAAGGAGTGTAGTTACAAAGTTAAACCTGGGTTTCATCAAAAATTCGGCGTGGAACCTTCCGGCTGTAGTCGACGGAGGGAACGCCGTCCTCCCTATTTTTACTTATTGGGTTTTGTCCCGTTTTTCTCCGTTGTCGAAAAACGGGTTTCCGCTTAATTTCGTAACGAAACTGGATACCTAACTAACAATTTTTTAACTATCGGGTTTTCGCTCCGTTTTTCTCCGTTGCCGAAAAACGGGTTTCCGCTTAATTTTACGAATCTATCTTTTCACCTTGGCAGGCACAGTTTGAAACCCCGCCAACAAAGGAAGATGCCTAAGTTCTGAATGGTTTACGAAAGGTCCCAGAGCAGCACGGAGTTATCTTCACTGGCACTTGCGAGCAAACTGCCATCAGGTGCATAAGCGACATTCCTAACACTACCCGTATGCCCAGTGAGTGTGGTTTTCGGTTTACCTCTCCTTGCATCCCACAAACGCACCGTTCCGTCACTACTGGCACTTGCGAGGGTTGCGCCATCAGGCGCGTATGCAACACTCCAGACATAGCCTCTATGTCCTGTGAGTGTGTTTTTCGGTTCGCCTGTTATCGCATCCCACAAACGAATCGTGCGGTCAGTGCTCCCACTGGCAAGGGTTTCGCCACTCGGAGAATAAACAGCAGAATTGACAATATGCTTATGCCCCGTGAGTGCAGCTTTTTGCTGCCCAGTGGCAGCATCCCAGAGTAGTACGGTGTCATCTCCACTGCCAGCTGCAATTGTACTTCCATCAGGAGAATACGTAACAGATCGAATAGAGAACTGATCCATTGTGAGTGTATTTTTAGTTTCTCCTGTGCTCATATCCCAGAGACGTACCGTACCATCAGGACTTCCACTTACGATCGTGGTCCCATCAGGAGAAAAGGCAACACTTCTAACAGCGTCAGTATGTCCTGTGAGTGTTGCTGTCGGTGCTCCACTGGTTGCATCCCACAAAACGACCGTGTTGTCAATACTCCCACTTGCGATTGCGGCACCATCAGGCGCGTAAGCGACACATCTGACGTATTCTCTATGCTCCACAAGGAGATTAAGCCCTATTGCGCTCTCTACATCGTAGACCCAAACCCCGATGTCGCAGGCAACAGCAAGTTGCGTGCCATCTGGTGAAAAGGCTATATCTCCAGTTAGGTTTCCTTGATCGAGCCGTGCTTTGACCCCTTCAGGTAGACTCGATTGTGGGTCATTTTGAGCGTTTATAGTTTCCAATGCGTAAAGTATTCCTCTTTGACGTAGTTTGTGTGCTAAAATTTGTTGTTATTATCGAGAAGTATATTAAAACGTTCCGCATTTTTGTGTCCATGTGATGTTTTAAACGTCACAGTGACGTGCAGATACCTTGTGGTGCGCGGGAATGTGACGTAATTTCCGAATTTTTTTATTCTTAGATTCGCAAGCGAATATTCCGCGCTATTCCTGATTTTTCAAGTGTCCCCAGACTATCGGCAATTTATCACCAGCAGAAACATCCAAGAATGCGGATTCACTTGCTAACCAGTTGATAACGTTTTCTGTAAGTTTCTCTATATGATCAATACTCTCGTTGTTCTTATGGAAATTCGGAATCCGCCAGTTCATGTTGAAGACTTTACCATCCCCAGCTTCCCAATAACCGAAGGCTGCGATTCTATCCGTGTAATCGGTACCGCCCTCCCAAGCATGCGCAAGCGTCGTAAAATTCTTCCAAATTTTGTCGTAATAGTCACCACTGACTGGATATCCAGTTGAATTGATCCGAATCCAATCCTCGACTTCCGGTGTTTTCCCATCAACATTCTCGAGTCCTTCTGTCAACCCGAGTTCCAACGTCTCTTTGAGGACAATAATACCGACATTGCTTCCGTCGTCTTCAACGGGTCCAAATTTCCGTGGTTCCGCGTCTTCTAATCCCAATGGCGTAGCATAACGGATCGCCGCGCCTGTCAAAAGCACTGCGCCGCCACTTTCAGCATAATCCATGAACGCATTAATTTCTGCGTCGGATAATCCGCCCGGATCTTCATCGCCATCATGCCACCAGACAACAGCGAACTGCTTGAATGTATTGCTCTTCAAGTCTGCTTTCGCGAGTTGTTGTGTTTTGAACGTTTTTTCAGCAAATTCCAATGCCGGTGCAGTAAAATCACCTTCTTTGCCGAGATTAATAAACCCGACTTCCACTGCAGCATTACCAATACTTATACCAAAACAGAGAAGAAATGTCAAATAAATTACGATTTTCCGTTCCATGCTCGCTCCTTATGTGTTACGCAAGGTAAAGTGTGTTCACTTGCGTATCGATAATAGCACATTTTAAAAATAGGATCGATGGACAGTCAGACTTCTCTTTGATGTCTCTATCTATAGATAATATCATGCAATCACGTTTTTGTCAAAGTATTCTGAACCGCAGATTTTTGCGGATTACACAGATTACGCGGATTTTAAGGAACTATCTGCGAAATTAACGCTAAATGTATTTCGGCATTTGAGATAAACCGGGTTTACAAGGTTTCCCTGCCACAAGAGACCATGCTTGCCTTCACTTATAAATGCAAGTCCGGTTTGTTTTGGCACTTTTGGAGTCGTTGGTTTCCCATTTTCACGAAACTCGGTTCAATTTCAAACCCGATAAAATCCCGTTGATGTCGCTGACACACCACAGGACAGGTCCCTACGCCTGCAAAGGGATCCAGCACCAGATCACCGGGTGATGAACTCGCTAATACAATCCGCTCGATTAACCGCTCAGGTTTTTGGATCGTATTGAGTACCTTCCTGTTCACTAACTCCTTCGATTTATAGGTTAGCTGCTTTATATCACCCCAGACATCGCCGGGATTCTTCCCTTTCGGATTGTATTTCGTCTTACCAAATTTTCCATTTGTCACGGATGGCACATTTTCACAACGAAGTCGATGCTCTAACTCAACAAGTTGCGAGACTCTGATAGCATCCAAGTTATAGCATTGTGGCTTTTTGCCTTTGACGAAATAGCAGATAATGTCGTAGTTATTGGTGTAATTGATGCGTCCTTGTGCAAGTCTGCTTGGTTGATACCATACAATTTTTGAACGAAGATTTAAAAACTTTCGATAGTCTATAAAGTCAATACAATCCGATTTACCGAACAGATAGAGCGCGCCGCCATCCTTCAACTTCGGCGTAAACTTTTCGATGAGTGCGAGGTTAAATTCCTGAATTGAGGAAATTTCATCCCACGAATTCTCTGTTACACCATACGGACCATCGCATACAATCAAATCTACGGAAGCATCTTGTACCTCTTTCAGCAGTGTAAATGTATCACCACAATGAATAGTATTGCGTTCAAGCATAATACGGCAGAACATCCTTTAGATTTACATCGGTCCCACCCGGCGCGGCCCTATATCCATAGCAAACATAGACGCGTCGAAATTTAGTTTTAACAGATCCATTTTGATGTCCTGCTTATCGGGTGTATGCCAGAGGTTGTCAAATTCGTCGGGATCCTCGATCAAGTCGTAGAGTTCTCCCTCCTCGTGTCCGTGATAAACTACTAATTTGTAACGTTCATTTCGGTACATTGTTGCGAAAGAATGGTCGCGGCCATTGACAGCGTCATAGTATTCACACCGGACAAAGTCGCGGTGATGGTCTGGATCGGTTTCACCTCGGAGGATAGGCAGTAGCGATCGCCCGTGCATGCCTTCAGGTGGTGTTAATCCTGCTAACTCCAAAAGTGTCGGTGCTTTATCAACGAGTTCAACGAGTGCATCGCTTTTTAGACCGTTCACAAACTGCCCTTGCCACGAAAAAATCAGTGGGACCCTGACCAAACCTTCGTAGAATCGGCAGCCTTTCTGAATCAATCCGTGGTCGCCGAGTGTTTCTCCGTGGTCGCTGGTGAAAATGATGACGGTATTTTCGCGTTGCCCTGTTTCCTCAAGCGTTTCCAGCACCCTGCCGAGCTGCTCGTCAATGAGTTGGATCATCGCGTAATAAGCGGCTTTGAGTGTCTTGGCATCTCTCGCACCGACTGCCTCTGTCTCTTGGCGCGGTGTTTGTGGCAAGATAGGACTCCGAATGTCCAAATTATCTGGCGTGCGTACTTTAGCCTGAAAATCAACTGCTTGCAATCGGGTCTGCTGTTCGAGATCGCTATCTCGGAAAAGCGGCTCTGGCATCTCCGATGGATTAAACCGTTCTCGGTGCGTCTGTGGTGGATTAAACGGCGGATGCGGATCGTAGATGTTGACGCTTGCGAGCCACGGACAATCACGTTCTTCACGGATGAACTCGATTGTCTTTTCCGCACACCACGTCGTCTGATGTAACGCTGCTGGCACGCCTTCTGGATTTCGATTCAACTCACCTAAAATATAGCCTTTCGAGCGCACCCAATCTGCGTAGTCGTGTCCGTGTTCCCAGTCGTCTCTTGGTGCATGGCTGTATTGCCAATAGCGGTATCCGTCGTCTGTTCGTGGCTCTATTCGCCGGTAAGCACTTGCGAGATGGAGTTTGCCAATCAGCCCGCAATCATAACCGATGTCTGTGAGGGTACGCGTCACAAGCGGATACGCGTTAGGAAAAAAATCGTTTCCGTTGCGATTCGCGTGTGTTGCGTTGGGATACATGCCTGTGAGAAAACTCGCCCGACTTGGTGTACAGATAGGACTTTGACAATAGGCATGCGTGAAGGCGACTCCGCCTCCTACGAGGCTATCAATGTTCGGGGTTGACACGAACGGGTTCCCCAACGCACCGATTGTGTCGTAACGTTGCTGATCTGTGCAAACCCAGAGTATATTTGGCGTGTTAGCAGGCATACATCAACCTCTGTGTGTCTGCCGATTAGAGAAAGAAACTTTTGATGAGGGCGGCAAGGGCGATAACAGTTGGAGTGATCCACGCGGCATGCTTCCAAAAACGCATTGCAAATGCCCGTTCGCCGTGTTGAATCGCGACAAGTTCTAATACTTTATCAAGTTTAGTTTCCATACGATCCATACGCGTATCAAGGCGGTCTTGGCGATTTTCTAGTGCTTCAAACCGCTGAGTCATATGGTTTCCTAATACCTCAAATCGCTGAGATATAATTTCCTGAAGTTCTTGGACTGTCATGAGAAACTCCAATATGCTTCGCGCCCTATTTCGCCTTCGCGCTGAATCCGGTCTCCTTGACGATGTTCGCGAGATCGTCCGCGGTCGCGGTGTTTTTTCGGACTTTAATGACGGCTTGATCGGGTAGAGAAACTTGGACGCTGATAACGCTTTGGTGTTGTGTAAGTGCACCCTGCACTTTTGCGACACATGCCCCTCACGTCATGCCCGACACGACCAGCGTGACATCTTCACTTCCTGCCGGTTCAATCGGGACAGACATAAAGGCGTTCAGCAATTTCCCTGAAGCGGTATCGAATATCCGAATTTTTCCGTCGAAACCGCCTGTAGCGAGTTGTGTACCATCAGGATGGAACGAAACCGCAAAGACACCGACTGCATCGCCTTGCATGCTTGCTAAACGTTTCCCATCTGCTACGTTATAGATACGCGCTTCGCCGCCTGCGCTGCCAGTAGCAAATCGGGTGCCATCTGCTGAGAATGCTACACCTTCAATTGTCCCCGACTGTGCTTCGTAGGCCTGGATGAGGTTAAAGTCTGTATTTCCGACATCCCTCCGTATTTCACGGAAGATTTTGTAGAGCCGCGGTATCCGGTCTTCACCAGCACTTAGAACATGGTCTTCTGTCGGATGCCGTGCGATGGTGTTAATTTCACCATAGCCTTTGTTACTGGAGTTGATGTCATCAACAAAAGAGCCTGTATCTACCTCAACCAATTTGAGGGCAGTATCACGCCCACAACTCACAAAGTGGGAACCGTCAACAGAGAAGATAGTACCGAAAACCCAGTCGCTGTGGTTATCAAACTTAATCAGTTCTTTTTCGTCTTCGACGGATAGGACACGCACTGTTTGATCGGAGCATCCGAAAGCAACACGACTGGCATCTGGCGAAAAAGAGAGTCCGTAAATCGTATCATAACTGGAGCGCATCGCTTTGATAAGGGTGTTCGTTGCGGTATCCCAGAGCTGTACTTCGCCAAATTGTGCGGCGGATCCGCCTGCCATACCCAATATTTTACCATCTGCTGTATACGTCAACGATTCTATTCGACGCGCTTTACCCACCAATCGCTCTTTAAGTTCAAAATTTACTGTGTCATACAACAAAACTTCGCGGACACCTGATACTGCAAGCGTGCTGCCATCGGGCGAGTATGCCAGCGCAGTAACCACCGGCGGTACGGTGTAGATCGGATAGTTTCCCTCCGCCATATCATCGACTTCGGCGGGTGTGTCATCGGGCGCGCCTTCAAGAATCCACCGCCGAAACAACTCGACCTCGTCAGCAGAGAGCGGTTCCATGTTTTGTGGCATTGCAGGTTCATCGCCGGAGATGAGCGCAATGATGAGACTGTCATCGGGTTTCTCCGGGACGATTGTTGCATCACCCGCCATCCCGCCTTGTTTGAGATCGGTATAGGTTGTGACAACCAAGCCGCCGTTTGGATCGCCTGGGTGATGGCATCCTTGACAACTCCGTTTGAGAATTGGGACGATCTGTGAATGGTAACTCACTGGTGCCTCTGCGCCATGATTATCTGCTGCGACAAACGGGATCAACATCACAAAACAGAGCAGATACATCATTAGACAAACTGTAAACTTTGATCTCAATATGTTCATATCGGTTGGAACCCTCCCACTCATTAAGGTAAGGTGAGGTGCTATAGTTGGTTGTGTCAAAATGTTGGATCGACATATTTTCTTGGTAATTATATCACAATTTTATAATGAAATTCAAAAAAAAATCGGACGCAAGCCGAGTGTGTAAATATTTTGTCAATTGTTGTCTGAATGCAGGGCGCATTTGGGGTGTTTTTGCTTGGGTATTTCTGCGTATTGCCAACGCTAAAATCCAATGCGAAGAAAGTGTTTCTTCGCGTACGCCGTAAATCACGGAAACAAGGTTAAAATATTAAGATTTAGGCAAATTCCTTTGCAGTCACGTGAGTTTGAAAAAGGTTTATGGCTTAGAAAACGCCAGTTTGAAAAAAGTATTATAGTAGGTTTTAGAATTAATAAGACACCCCTCGGTAGGCGAGATTAGGGAACCTCGCCTACCGAGGGGTGAAAATGTCTATTTATACCATTTCCAAATAATATTGTTACATTACTGGTTTTCGTGAAATGTGTAGCGATGCGGAACAAACTAACAGTTTATTCTACATAAAGAGAGATTTATTAACAGAAATGGTATTATTCATAAGTTTCACCCTAATATTGCTTAATACTCTCAAGCAAAGAAAGGCGAAAAAGAGTGATACCATTTGTGGGCATATTTATTCAAGTTTTAACTCTGCGTCCATTTCTGGAATCTCGGTTTTGAGATATTTGGAATTTGGTTGTATGTTGGTCGGATAGCGTATTTCCCAGATTTTGACGGGCGCGGTTGAGAAGTTTTCTATTGGGTAAACAGGAGCGAAAGTTTTGTTTGGAATGTCTCTTAAGAACAATTGGATAGAAAGCATATTCCATGCGATTGGCGGTACATAATAGCCTTTTTGATATTTCTGATGTTCGTCAAAATACATTACAATGCCGCCAAATTTAGAGTCCGTTTGACTTTCCGAGTGGACGCGTTTTTTGTCAAGATAAACAACATAAGGAATCTCTACAGTCTGACCGTCATAAAGAACGGCTTTTGCTTTTTTGTTGGTATGAGGATTCCATTGAATATCTTTGAAAAAGTCATTTTCCTCAATAGGAACCAAAAGGGTCCGTTTTTGTGGGTGTTTAATAATAAGGAGTGGCGTAATTTCAAATCGGAGGTTTTGTGTTGAAGTACTTCCGATTGCCGAATGGTTAGGTGCAGCTGCAACGAGACCTTCCTCGCTGATCATGAGGTGTGTTGCTTTGTGAGTTTTTAGGAACTGGAGGGCTTCTATTTCTGACTGTCCACAAAAAATGTATCGATTGTATAAATGGATCCAATGCTGTATGTAATGATCCTGATCAATAATGGTTTTGACACCACCAAGAACATTGAGCTTGCTTCCGTAACTCCAGTTGGCTGCAACAACGGTATTGCTTGGCAGTTGTGCCTTCATCCACCTGAATGCTTTTTTTCTTGCGAGATCTCCTGATGATGCTTTTTTTACTATTTTTATCGAAGTAACCATACGCGTAGCATATCCGCCTAGAGGTTGCCAGAACATAAGTGCTGTAAGTACGACCAGGACAACTCCGAATTTTAGCAGGAATTGTGCGTTGTTTTTACGCAAGAGGTTTACGGGTTTAAGTTTTTTTATCAAAGTCATCAAACCGATTTGTATCAATTCAGCAGTAAAAAAAGCAATAGCAGGTCCGAGAAAGAAACTATATCGCGCTGCGTCCCGTGTGAGAGCGACCCAAAAAAACAACCATGCTATGCCTGCTATATAGACCTCTTCGTATTTGTTGGTTTCGTTTATCCGCCATGCAATGAGAAGGACAATACTAATGGTAAAAAATATGGATGCCAAAAAAAGCATCCGGCTCATGTCCGCGCCCAAAATCGCGCTGAGTTCTTCTGACAAGAAAGTTGTCACAATGAACAGGCAGACTGGGAATACAAACACGGAACCGAGTGTTTTCCAGCGGTGCATGCAAGAAACCATGAGTCCAATACATCCTAAAAAAGAGATACTACCGTAGAGGGCGACCCAAGAATTGTACTTAAAATCCATTAATTCTTGTACGCTTTGCATGAGCGGGTTCTCGCTGAATGGTACTGTAGTATTTATAAACGTGTCCATTTGAATACCAATATACCCGAGTATCATTGCGAGGCAAAGGATCATTAAACCCAGAGAAATTGTGCGCGCACGTGAATGAAGTTTATCTGCCAGGGGGAAACCTTTTGTGATAATAAAGTAGCGAAAGGTACGGATGCACAAAACAACGATCGGTGGCATCAGCATAAGTGCAAAGAGATGTGTTGAAAAGCCATGCCCGCTCCGATAGGCAGAGGATGAAAGATAGAGTGCAGGGACGAAGGTAGATACCCACAAAAGATAAAACCCTAAGCCTTCTTCTGTTTCGGAGGATAGAAACCGCCAGATTTCAACAAAAAGAATAATACTCAGGAACACGCCGAATCCTTCCCAAGAAAGGCCACCGAGGAAAACGAAAAAACCGCTGATGAGCGTCCAAAGAATCCGTTTACGTGGTGCTTGCACTTGTAGAGCCGTGAGATAAGTGATGACAGACAGGATGCCGAGCAATAGACACCAACTATCTCTATCGCTGAATCCAGCAATACTGCGGGTTATGGTGCCGGGAAGGGTGGCTAAAAGAATCCCAACGAAACTGGAAAAGAAAAATCCAAAAGTACGGTAGAGAAAAAAGCAGATGACACCGAGTCCCATACAAAAGCAGATGACTGGCATGTAGAAAGAGACGTGATAAAGCGAGATGTTGGGAAATACCCATGCTATCGCTTTATGCGTGTAGGCGAGTATATAGGAGTAGAGATTCAGGGTTTGCCCTAAATCTCTACCCACTGGCAACCACCGATGCATATCCCGTTCGGGGAGTTTTCCGTGTTCGGAGATAAGCTCGGCTTGCCAATAGTAAAGATAAGCGTCGTTAGAAGAAAATTCCGTATACGAGCCAGCTGGAGTCTGAATGCGAATCCATAAAGCAATGAGTAAAATGCACGCAATGGTTGCTCCAGCGATGATATGTAAAAAGTATCTGCGCTTACTTGGTTGTTTGGTTCTCATGGCGTATCCTTTCATTTGCTTTTGCTTCTGCTTGTTTACGTTCTCTTGCCCGTCTTATCATCTCCTTGACACGCATCATTCGTTCTGTACAACAGTCACAGTCTTCTTTTTTTGCTGTTGACGTAGTTATTTCTACGTTTTCGTTTTGTTCGGAGACAGCAGGCACGAGTTGTTTATCAGGTTGTATTTGGCGCGTATCGTTGATATAAACCATACCAATAGCAAGGAATGCACTCCCCATAAGGAATATACTTGCATAGAGGAAAACCTTTTTTTTCATTGACTTGGCTCCTTCGGCGCCCCGATACGCCTCTCAACAACTTCGGCAATTTCAGGGTCTGATTCTCTGAGTCTACGAACACCTTCTTCGGGTCCATATTGGTTAAGGGTTTGCATTGCCTTATTGAGTCGTTGTGGTGAAAATCTCTCAGGATTGAGTTGTTTGCGGAGTTGTGACTCAATGTTTTCTTCTGTTGGGAGTCCCACGGATTCCAATGCCTCAAGTGTCTCCAGTGTGATGGTTTCAGGATCTTTTTGGAGCAAATCATCAAATGGAAACGAGTCCTCAGAAATATCAGCAGACTCAACATCAATGAATGTGTTGGCATCTGGAGGGGGTGTCTCTTGGGACAACCCGTTAGTTTCACCTTGCGAGAATCCATCACTTTCACTTGGTATGGCAAATTCTACTGGATCGGAACCGTGGATTGTTTCATCATTTGAGGTATCCCCGTGAATAAGTTGCTGACGAATACCTGAAGTCCAGGCAGTGAGCGTTTCCTCTCTACCTATCCCTTCTCTATTAAAATACCCTTTAATCCATGCCTGATTGCGCGAATCCGTAATAAATTTAGCAGCATTAGCGAAAACCATATCTATTTCATTCTCCGCAGTGATACCTTCAAAAAGTGCTGCATATTTCGCTCGCATTTCAGGTTCGTAGTCCTCAGGTTCCCCATCTGGGAAATATTCTCGAAACGCTTTTTTGAAACGCTCCGGATCGTAAAAGAAACCGCGTTCCGCCCACCACCTATCGAATTCTTTGGTTGTGGGTTTTGTGGCGAAAAAGTCGAAAAATTCCCCAGAAGCGATGATTTCATAAGCCTTTTTTGCATCAGCGTCCATGGCGTCCCGATCTTCGTCCGTGAACATTGAATGGAAGGCAGCCACAAGTGGGGCATCCGGATAGAGTTTAGCGAGTTCTTCAAAACTCAGCACGTTCGATAAGTTTTTCAAAACAAAGGGGTCGTCTTCCGTCTGCTCTTGGGAAAGATTGACAATTGCTGTATCCGCTTCTATGTTGGAGGTGCTGCTGACAGTAGGGGTTTCTTTTGTTGTGGGTGTCCACAACAAAAGAAACGTTCCAACGAGGCAGAGCGGGATTGCACATAGTGCCAGGTGGTACCATCTAATTTTCATTGAACTCTCCTCCTTTTTGTCCATGTAAAAAAAACATCGGTGTCATTAAAACTTGAGAGAATTCTTGCAAATAAGAGGGGTTTTTGGATAGCGAGCCTTATGAGTCCATCATTTTGCCCGTGTGTTTCCAAAAGTGTTTTAGTGCCTTCTATGTCTTTGATGACGATATCAAGATTAAAAACCATTAGGCTTAATAAGAATTGTCCAATTTGAGGTCCTGCATTCTCTTGTGTGACAATTTTGCGCTGAACCATCCATTCCTGAACATCCTTATTCATTATGCCCTTCATTAGAAAGGGCATCATAGCATCTGGAGTCATCTCCTCACCGTGAAGTTGTTGGACATCGATTTTCCAGAGTTGCTCAGACAGTTGATGGAAAATGGCATGCTCTCTTTCTGTAATTTCATCAACGTTTTTGACGTTGAAGTGTTCCTGAAAGTATTTGAGATACCGTTCTTTGGGAGGCAGTACGTTTTTTGGAAATTGCTCAAACTTCTTAAAAGGTTTCTCAGCAGCGTAGGTTTCCGAGAGGTAATTCAGGTACCTCTTGTGTTCAGAGAGTTTCCGGAGCGTTTTGAACTCGTCCCGAAGCAGTTCTCCGGGAAATTCTGTCTTCAAGAGTGTGAAGATTTTTTGCTCGCTTGCAGAGAGTTTATTTTCCCTGATATTCGGCGTTTCCCCAAGTTCGTTGGCGTTCCCTACTGTGAGAAGCGCGGGGGCCCCTATCAAAAGCATCAGCCAGAGGCATATAGAATAAGAAAGAAAAAAAACAGAGGATTTCATAATTAAGAATTCTCCTTCCTGAGTAAATGTCGTCACTCACACGTTGTGTGAGTGACGAACGTTGCTGTTTATCAGACTGGACTGATACACTTAACGGATACACTCAAGGTATATCTCCCAACAATTGGCAAGCATCCTGCCTACGGAAACGATACAAGACCAGCTGGGTGGCCAACCACAGTCTATGTTATTTATAGCATTGACGCAATTCTCATAAGCGTCTGCACAATCACCGGCACTTACCTCCGCTATCGGAGAGAGCGTAAGTGCAGCAACACCTAATATTAGCAAAGATGCTACAAATTTGAGAGTAATTTGAAGTTTCATCTGTGACCTGTCCTTTCTGCCTATAATGCCTATGGCAACGATATAGGCAATTTTCAGACGATTGCTTTTGAAATGGAAACAATCAGGTATTTCGCATTCTCGGCAATCTTTCCTATTATGACTATTCAGTTTTTGACAATTCTCGATTCTCAGTCCTACATCCTACGGTGTAGAGTGAACTCTAACTCACAACTTCCCGATAGAATTCAGGAAAATCCTAAAACTAAATAGTCTTGGGGACTAACCTAAAAGTTGAACAAAAGTTTTATTCTATGCTATAATTAGGTTAGTACTGTTATATTCCTCTAAAATTACTATGGCAGTGCCGCGCCGATGGGTGTTCATATCACCCACGGCGCACCTTTAAAAAATAGAAAACTACCATTTCTTAAGTGTTGGACGCATTTTGAAAACCCTCACGTAATAGATTAAGTTAGTTGGCAATACCTTGGGTATCTCTCTAACCTTTTTTCTATATGTCGTTCCGCTGAGGAAATTGTGTCTGTGTTTTCGGCGTTTCATACGTATCGTGAAAAATTTGCCTAATAACACATAAATTGTCCAACTTATAGAAAAGGTATGGAATACCTTCTCTATAATTAGAAGACACAATTTTTTCCCAAAAGGGTGCATACTGTGAAAAATAAAACAATCTTTGATGTATACTCTCGTTTTAAGTTTCACGTGAAAGGCGAATTCCAACAATGTGAGTTCGCAAGAGTGGAAGTAGTAATCGGATGGAAATAAAAAACCTTAAGAAAATAATTTGAATTAGCGTCTTTTAGACAGATTTTCAGGTTCCCAGCGGAATTTCGTGTTTCGTTTGCCTCCGATGCTCTCAAGTTTCTCACTGATTCTTATCGTCTTTTCAATCAAAAGACTCTCTTCTCCAATCGCTTCAACATTCAACCGCAGCAGCGGTTCTGTATTGGATTCCCGGAGATTAAATCGCCAACTGCCAGAACCCGATAGAAATCTGACAGATAAACCATCAATGGGTGCTTCAAGACGCGGATCGCCCCAAGCGTGTATCGCATCGCTAATGACATCCAGTGCATCCGGTATCTGAGAACGTGTTTCAAAAGAGTAGTTGATCTCACCGGAGACCGGATATGCCGCTCGCAAAGGATTCACGGTTTCAGTTAACGATATTCCATTTATACTGAGATATTCAAGCAGGAGTAGAAATGGAATCATCCCGTTGTCGGCATAGAAATTGTCTCGGAAGTAATAGTGTCCGCTCGCCTCTCCGGCGAAAAGAGCATCTGTTTTTCGCATACGCGCTTTGATGAACGAGTGCCCACACCGGTTGAGAATCGGGATGCCGTTCGCAGAGATGACAGCATGCTCTACCGCCCACACCGCTCTCGGATCAAAGATGACCCCACCGCCACTTCGCTCCGGCAGGATGCGTTCTGCGAGTAGTGCCGTGATATAACACCCTTCAACAAACGTTCCCGTCTCATCAAAGAAAAAGCATCGATCGGCATCGGCATCCCATGCCACCGCCAAGTCTGCGCCTGTTTGCCTAACCGCTGCTGCGGTTAACTCACGGTTTTCTGGTCTCAGCGGATCGGGTCTACCACCAGGAATCTTTGCGAAGCTCCCATCGGGATCTACAAACAAACGCCTACATACCTGAATCGGTGTGTCTGCTAATAGGCGTTCAGCAATCTGCCCGGCGAGTCCACTATTGGCGTTGATAACGATCCGTTTTGTCAATAACCGTTCCAAATCAGCAAACGAACGAAGATGTGCTAAATATGCGTTCAGAAATTGAGAGGATTGAAAGATAGCACAGTGGTGTCCGTTTCGTTTCTTAAATGGGCGTTCGCTTACAATGGCATCTCGCAGATCAAGGAGTCCAGTGTCCGCGGAGATCGGCGCGGCATGTCGGCGAACCAGTTTCATGCCGTTATATACAGCAGGGTTATGTGATGCCGAAATTACAATACCGCCATCTGTTTTATAGTGTGCGACACTGAAATAGAGCATATCCGTCGAAATCTGCCCAAGGTTAATCACCTCAGCACCGCTATCTTGTAAACCGTTTGCAACCTGTCGCCACAACTGCGGCGAACTTTCACGAACATCATGCCCCAATGCAACGGTCTTTGGTTGAAAACAGTTGGCATACGCACACGCAATGCGATAAAAGTCTTTTGGTTCAAAATCTACGCCAAAAATACCACGAATATCATAGGCTCGGAAGATGTCAGGATTCATCGTAAAACTCCATTTAGAGGTCTGTAACCTCCTTTATTCGCAGGGTGTTCCACTCTCCCGCAATAATTGATTTGCTCGAAATTTATGCCCATCCACCAAAATCGTTGGAGACGCTTTAATCCGTAAATCCGCAGCACGCGCAATATTTTCACGGAAAAGCTGCTCTGCTTCCGGTGCATCAAACAACGCTTGAATCTTTGCCACGTCAATACCAAGTTTCTGCGCGCAGTTCTCCCAGCTCTTGTCCAGTTTCTTGCCGCGGCATAAAATATAGTCAAGATACCGATCTGGATATTCTTGTGCGATCAGCAGCTGTCGGATATCCTCTGCGACTTCGGGGTAGCCGTGGAGGCTTGTAAACAGCGATATATTTTGCGCGGCGGGTGCCATCTTCTCCTGTGCGATAAACTGCAGCTTGAAATCAATCGCGTTTCCAAACTTTTTCACAATCGGAATAATCTTTTCTTCCGCCTGAACGCCGTAGGGACAATGACTCATCACAAACAGTTCCAGCGTCGGTTTCCCCATCCGTGCGATGCGAGACGCTAAGAGTTCCTCTAAGTTCATCGGTGCGAGGCTGTGATCAACATCCTTGGTATGCAGTGCGACCACGGCAGAGAAACCGGGCGAATGTTTTGTGTCGTGGCATTGCAAACAGAGGGATGTATCGGCACCATTGCGGATATTGCTCTTTTTCGGGTTGCCGACGTGTTGCTTGCCGGGCCCGTGGCAGGTTTCGCACTGCACCCCTTCGAGTGCTGAATCCGAGTCGCCGATCTGAAATCCTGTTGAATACCCAAATCCAGTCGTATGGCAGGAGACACACCCTGTGTCGAAGTACCGCTCTTTCTTCAGAAGGGTCTCGTAGGCGAAAGCGTGGCGCGTGGCGGACCATTGCAGATATTCCTGCTCATGGCATCGCTGGCAGGCTGTTGCCGAGGCATATCCGTTTTCCTGCTGCTGTTCTAAAAGTTGCTTGGCAAAAAGCCGCGAATCCTGCGACGGGTTTTCAGATGCCATCTCTCGATAGAAATCCGTGAGCAGTTGACGGACAGTTTCAGATTCACCGACTTCCGCTGTCAATGCCACTTCCGTTGCATAGTGGCGCGCCACCTGCGCGTTTGAATCTATCCAGAGTGCCAACACGCCCAATGTCTTACCTTCAGATTTACAACCAACATAAAGGGGTCCATCTTCAGTGCCCATTGGTTCGGTCTCGTCTGGGTAAATCACAACATCAATATGTTCAGCGTCCTTTGGATCCCCTAAAGCCACAACAATATCTGACAGCGATATTATTTCCTCGGGGGCTTCACCTACAACAAAAGCGACGCTGTGTTGTCCAATTTGTTCAACGACAAACGGCTGCGTGAAATTGTCGCGCCTCACATCGGGTGCTAAAAACGGAAAAGCCGCAACGGCGCGCTGTCGCCTCAGATAAGTATCCGAGTATGTAAGATCCGATTCACTCAGTGCCATTGCTGAATACTGCATCGCTGTCAATGCTTTCATATTCGTTTCACAGCGGCGTGCATCTATCTCTGCCTCACCATCAAAAATGTTTCCAGCATCAACCAAAAGCGTCAGGAATCCACGCTTCCGAAATTCCTCGACAACATAAGCACGTCTCGGCAATCCACCGGACTGCTCTTGATAACACCCGCACGGCTCCAGGTGGCTTCGCGTCCCGCTGGTATACAAGATCACTACAGAAGGCGGTGTACCGCTTTCAAGTCCTGTCATTACCATTTCCAAACGATCCCCGAAAACCGGACGTGCCTGTTGTTTTACGGTTTGTATCTGTTTAAGTCTTTGAGATTCTGCCCATTGTGAATAAAGTGGTGGTAATGTCACTCCCAGCGTCAAAACTATTAGAACTAAAATTGCACGTTTCATAAAAAATAAAATCAAAATGTTTTGATTCGTAATCCTTTCGTGTGAGAATAGTTGTCAGTTATCAGTTATCAGTTATCAGTTACAAGAGGGTTCTGCTAAACGAAAACCTCTTAACTGAAAACTGAAAGGTTTTTCGCAGAAAAACCGAACCGATAACTGATAACTATTAAAATAGCTGCATCAGTTTCAGATAAAAGGGTCCTTGGCAGAGAACCGTGAGAAGTGCCCCGATGGAAATCACCGGTGCGAAACGAACAGAAGGTTGAATCTTTATTTGGTTCTTAAATTCCGCAAGCGCACCGGATGCTGCCAGGTGCTGCAAGTCCGCTATTTCTTCGGCATCAAGCCCCATAGGATTCGGCGAAACGACAATGTTGTCGTCCTGACCACTTGAAAACGCAACCTGTCTTTTCTCGTAACGGACACCACCATCCGGTCGCGGTACCCGAACAATCTGCTCCGCAGGAATCATACCGACTTGCAGACCGTTCACATCAACAGTATTATCTAACGCGATACTCGCTAAACCGAGGACCAACTGCTTGGCAATAACAAAAACGAGGAGATACAATCCTGAGAAAAAAGCAAAGCCTAACAGAAACACTGACACAGACGGTGCTGAGCGAACTGAGAGCCAGACCCACGCGAACCCGACAATCACATAATACACCGGCGTTTTCGGAACCGGTGCCAGCATCTTCTGTATTAAAATGAAAACCGTTAAGACCAAAAGTAGACGTACAAATCGGTCAGGTTGCCAGTCCAGCAGCTCCAACAGGGATGTCAGCGCGGTTGCGATACCGATAAAGAAAAACAGATTAAAAAGTTTCTCAAGGAGTGCTGCGATCTGAAAGTTTGACCTCACAGAACTGCGGAGAAATGCTAACTTGTTTGGCATCAATGCAAATTTGAAGAACAGATACGTGAGCAACCCTACCGAATAGGGAATGACGATATTCAGCGCGAGAATTAACGGTGGAAAGCTCAGGCTACCGCTCAAGCCTTTGAAAAGCGATAACGGTAAAATCAGACCCAATCCCCAAAGGAGTTTGGAATCACCCGGTGAGAAGATACCGAACCAATAGAACGCGAAGGCGATAAGCCCGCTTCCAAAGAAAAGCCCCAAGATATAGAGCGGCGTTGTCGTGCCGAGATACCATGACATCAATTGGCTCAGTATCCCTGCATAAAGGAGCCCTAAGGAACAAATGTTGCGGATCTTCTGTGTCTTCAGATCGGTGTAACTTGCATACCCACAGAAGATAAGGGCTAAAAATAGAAGAAAAGTCTCGTAGTATGACATCCGTGTATTCTCAATTGCTTTGTTTAGGAGCAGTGTATCATTCTCCTCTGTAGGCGAGGTTCCAGGAAGTTTAAATTAAATAAATCTGGGGGTTGCTTGAGTGTTTCCTAAGGTCTCGTGCCTGCCCACACTACTTTCTGATGGAGAGCGATCCTGCTATGACGTAACAGGATCGCTAAAAACGAAGCGTCAATAACTTGAATCAATTTTTGTATCACAAGGATCACGATCCAACGCATTTGTTTATCAACGTTCCATCACAAGTGCCATTGTCCAGTGACCCATCACACACAGATTCACAAGATTCGCCTGGGTCGCATTCAAAATCAAACTGGCACTCATCAGCATAAGCAGATGGGGAAAGCACTGATTGAGCTAACAACAGGCTGCCACTCGCTATCCCTAATACCATCGGTGTTTTGAGACCAACACGTCCCTCTTCAGATTTTAGGAAGTGATTAATTTTATCAAAGATTTTAGCATTCATTTGGGGTTCCTCCTTTCTGCCAATGCTCCATATTGGCGAGATTGGTTTCCTGACCACCACGGCTCGGAAACTTATTTCCAGCATCAATTGTATCAGAGGTCGGAGCGGAACCTGCCCACTGGAAATGCTTGAAAACCGAATCAACTTCAGCAGATGTATGATGTTCAGACAACACTTCTGCCAATGCGGTTTCAAGATGTTCATACGTGCCCGTCCTGTGTCGATAGGCACACGTGTCTATTGTCCCGGTCCCTGGGTCATATCGACGACAGAAAATTGATGGAAATGGCGACTTCGTTGTTCTGGAAAGACTCTTCTTTCTTCGAGGCCCTGCTTTAAACAACCGCGCGATCTCCTCTGCCGTTTTCTCCCAAGTCAATCGTTGCATCACACCTTTCGCAGTGTCTTCAAATGCTGCACGGGCACTACAAGGTGCCAACAACCCGTTTATTGTTTCTGACAGTTGCCGCATCGGCACCCGGAAATTACCAAAATTATCCCATTCTGATTCTACGGCAACCCCAGCACTCGCGACTTCAGCTGGCATCCCATATTTCGTCATCACAACACAAGCTGCACCGTACGCCATCGCCTCGGAAACAACTGAAAGTGGTGTTCCAGGAACTGCTGGAAAGCAGACAAGGTCCAGTGCCTGAAAGAATAACGGTAAAATCGATCGGCTCTTCTCATTGTCAATACTGAAAACGACTACGTTCTCCGGCAGATGTTCCGCGTGTCGCGCTAACATCGCATCATAGACGAAAATAGCGAGGTGTCGGTTAGATAGCGCAAACTCAGAAATCCATGCCGCGCCACGATTCGGTTCAAACCCAGATATCAGTCCGATAACGGGTTGTTTAACGAACATCGGATTATCAAAGATAGCAGCAGTGTGCCGCTTCGCCAACGCCTTATCTCCGAACGGTTCGGAAACCACGTTTATGCCATCGGGAATAACACACACATTTTCTCCTGGAATACCCAACTCACCGAGCCATGCCTTCATCCACGATGACTTAACAACCAATGTATCTTTCGCATCTTGGAATGCATTCAGCGTCAGCAGCGTCTCAAGCATACGCCCTTGTAAACCTTGAAAACCCTCTATACAGTGCACAATCGGGACATCTGGAACCTGATAGAAGAACATATCACTTAAAAGAAATTGGGACAGGAGCAGGATACCGGTGTAGTCGGCACCTGCATACCACGCTTGGGAAAAGGTATTGTCATCCGTAACTTCTATATGGCGAACACTAATCTCACCGAGATCTATATCCGCCTCCGGTACCTCTTTGGAAAGAGTTAACGTCTCTAACTCGGCATACTTTGTCAGATGCGTTAAAAGTTGATACCGCTTCAAATTCGCAACGTGGTCCAGTGACAACTTTTCCTGCGCGAAATCGAACGGGACCAACACCTTCGGATACCGCTCCGTCTCTTCCCAATCGGTAGCAGCCTCACCTACACTCCTGATGACCGGGCTTAAAAGCGAACCCTGTCTGCCGAGGTGCTCTAAACGCTCAATTCCATCAAAGATAGCGGACACCTTGTACTCCTGCTTCAATCCCTCTACGATCTGATACCATGTTTGTGATTCATAACGCGAAAGGATCTCCCATTCCACGGCGTTTACTTCAAGAATATCGCCTGTCTCAAGATCCGCTACATACTTGCGATCCTTCTGCTCAAATTTGTAATGCTGTTTTAATCGATAACGCCTTTGAGATACCATAATTTCACTCCTATTTTTATTGGTTATTGACTATCGATTCTCAGTTATCAGTTAATGCCTTGTGGCGGTTATGGATACAGCAACTGCCACAAAATCTCTGAACTGAAAACTGAAAGATCCCTCGCAGAAAACCGAACTGAAAACGCATTGATCATGCTGTAGCATTAATTAAGCCACGAACCCTTTTAAGAGTCGCCTTGGCTTCTATCTCATCGGGAACCAGTGCGGAGAGCAGTGCCTCGGCTTCTCTGACAGTATGATCTTTCAAAATACTCAGTGCCAAGCCATCTTCAACACGCATCGGATACAAAGCGTTTCTTATGAGACATCGCTCGTAACGCGTGTTCATACTTAAGACAATCGACTTGTATTTCAGCATTTCCGTTTCTTTGAATGCTAACGTCTGTGTCGGCGCAAACACATTCAAAAGCCTGTTCGGATTCATAAGTCGCTTTTTGCGATGCAGTTCCTCAAATAACTCTATAATCCGGCGCGCCGTCTTATCCCACGTGAACGATATTGCCCGTTTTCTCGCTTTGCGAGAAAGCGTCTCGCGCATCTCTGCATCGCTGACTAACGCGTTAATTTTTTCAGAAAAATCTATAGGACACGGATAACTTACAAGCGTCGCTATGTCTTGGTCGAAATTCTCGGCATCCGCAATCAATCCAGCGTTCTTGACAACCGACGGAACACCATCGAAATTCGGGACGACAGGCGGCACCCCACACGCCATCGCCTCCAATACTGTTAAACCGAACGTCTCTTCACCTGACATCGACAGAAAACAGTAGACATCAAAAGCGTTATAGATAACCGGTAGTTTTTCACGTGGATGGAAACCGACGTACACAAGGTTATCGGGCAGCTGTCGCGACGCGTACCTACCGAGCCCTGGTCCTGCAATCAAGAAAAGTAGATGCGGATTCAACTCCGCCAACTTCAAGTAGACCGATGCCCCTTTCTCCGACTGTACACGAGACAGATAACCAACAGTCGGCATGGTCTCAATACGCGCGTCTCGGATCCCTTCAGCGACTTCCCGCTTCGCTGCTGCCTTATCCATCGGTTGAAACAACTCCGAATCCACACCGTTCGTCAACGTGTTGAAGAAACTCGGATCCCAGACGTAATCCGAATAAAAGTCGCGGACATAATCTGAGGGCGCAGTAAATCCATCACAATCCCGCATCGCCGCATAATGTCGTAATAGGGAGTTGATAGCTCCCCCACCGTGTCCGCGCGGGGCATGACACTGAACCAGAATCGGGGGGAGTTCAATCTCTTGGTAAAGTGGGAAAAGCCACTTCTCATGCTCTTGATGTAGCGTGAGAATACCGAAGTATGTTTCACTAATTCTTCGACTCAGCCGCTTGAAGTCGCGCACATTCATATTGACCTCATACATACACTCGGCTAACTTCCGATTTTGTTTACCAGCAAAATAGAGGTCTACGTAGTTGGTGAGGTGATGAAACATGTAAGAAAGTGCCATGTTCGTACCAGCAGATAATGTTTCAATATCAAAAAATGAATCTACAGCGATCCCCGGAATAGCGACAAGTAACTTGCGCCGTTGACGCTCTGTAACGAAAGTCGTCCTGAGACCTTCGCCACGATTGAAGAGTAGACCTTGCTGCTCAAGTACCGCGAACCTTTCAAATGCCTCAAAAATGTCATCATCCGGATAAGAATTTCCGAGTGTCCGCTGGATTTCTTGATCGTTCTGTGTCTCCGCAAACTTCAACATCTCTGCCATCACAACTGACAGCTCAACAATGCGTGCTTTCTCGAGGTCCGCTGCATAAAGCACCGCATCGTCTTCAAAGATATGTAGGGGATGCAAGGTTTTTGGAAAAAAATCTTTCACTGTTATTCTCCATGCTTTCGTCTCGTTAAGTTGATAAAATTTTCTACGTGCTAACTTTTCACGCTTTATAACTTAAAGACACACCTATTAGCGAAAAAGGTGCATACTGTTAAAAAAGTCTTAAAGGTGTAAACTGTCTAATAAGGGATTTACAACAATCTATAGGAAAATTTAAAAAAATACTCTGAGTAGGAAACAGGGTATCTTGACACCAACGCCATAAACCTCCGAATGAACATTAAACATAATAGCATCTTAGAAAAAATGGCTCTGTACAAGGCATTAACCTAAAAATCTCAGAAAACAAATGTACTTTATGCTACAATTAGGTTAATAGTATCATTACTGATTTAATGAGGCTGCAGCGTCTGCATTGTAGGTTGGGTTGAACGGGAGTCTACGAAAAAATCGCACAGAAAGTTACTTTGTGACGATATCAAGCGACTTAAAATCATCAAACAGGCATGGAACCCAATTTTTATTTTTTCTCGTATTTCATAAATGATTTGACGGTATTATTCGATAATGATCTTCCAAAATAGACTATTCACCCTTAAAAACCTTAAAAAAGTAAAAAAATCCGAATTTTTGACCTTAAATGCACCCTTTTTGGAATAAATTGTGTCCTTAACTTAAAAAGGGCTGCGTAATGCTCTTAAATTTCACCAATACCATCACACATGTCGGACATATTTTACATCAACTTGAGTAGCGGCAATATCACGGGAACCTGTCCATTTGCTATCCAGAAGCATATAGCCGTAAATTAACTTGTAGCAAGGAGAATTTTGATGGTAGCTGACAACGTTCAACTGATTCGTAGAATTCTATCTGGCGATGACGAGGCTTTCAGCATATTAATGCAGAAACACCAAAAAGGTGTTCATGCCCTTATATGGCGGAAAATTGGGGATTTTCACATTGCAGAGGAAATTACTCAGGACACCTTTATCCAAGCCTACAAAAAACTTGGGACATTAGAGGATCCAAACAGATTTGAAGGATGGCTTTACGTCATCGCGAATCGACGCTGCATTAATTGGATAAAGCGGAATAAAACTAAAATGGACAAGTTGAATATGCAATCCTTAGAAGATACACGTCCAGAAGAGGTTGAAGAAGCCTCCTACGCACATCATATATCGTATCAGCGTGAAGCTGAAAACACTAAGCGTCGGCAAATTCTTGCCAAAAGACTCCTAGAGCAGCTACCGGAGAGTGAACGTACCGTTGTGACGCTTTACTATCTCGGTGAAATGACAGCAAAGGAGATCGGCAAATTCTTAGGTGTGTCGGTGAATACAATTAAGAGCCGAATTCGCCGTGCCCGCAAGCGTTTACAAGAAGAAGAAACATTGGTGCAGGAAACGCTTAACGGGGTCCAATTGTCTGACACTCTCATTGAGAACGTCATGCGACACATTGCCGACCTGAATCCGACACCGACACCCCCTGCTAAGAAACCGTTACTCCCTTGGGCAGCTTTCGGTGCTGCAATAGCATTGGTGATACTCTTGGGTATGGGTAGTCAATACTTGCTCCGGTTTCAGCAGCCATATAGTTTTGACGCACAATCTGAACCTACCATTGAACTCGTTGATGAACCTATCCTTATTGAGATTGTCGCGCAACCTGATGTGCGGAATCAGCTGGGTAGAACGATCATCCCGAGTAAAAATAACGGTGCTGGCATGCAAACCTCGCAAACCACCCTCACCACAAACGCATGGAACGACGATGCAGCCAACTTTTCCGCTTCACAATGGACACAGTCAATCGGACCAAAAGGTAGTGTCGTCTATGACATTTTTAAAGCCGCTGATGGAACGGTCTACGCTGCCGCAAAAACGGGTCTCTATAGGTTGACACCCGAGGCAACATGGGTGCTTATTAACGCTGATATCCCCACCGGACAGTACCGGGTACCTATGACAGAGCACCAAGGCACCCTCTATACTGTTTCCGCTGATGAGGTGCTCGCTTCAGGAAACAGTGGTGATACGTGGAATCCTCTTGGACAGCGCCCCCAAGGCATCGCCAGTGGACTCATCGTCACCGATGCAAGCCAGAAACACAATCCACAAGAAAACATAACACTGTATCTCGCCCTTCAAGAAAAAGGTATTTTTCAATCTACTGATGCCGGTCAGCATTGGATGCCCTTAAACAACGGATTAGCAGGCAAACGGATTTATACAGTCGCTGCAATCGGAGACACCGTATTCGCTGGTACAAACCGAGGGCTCTATCGCCTCGTTTTAAATAACTGGCAACAGTTGCTTACTGACACATCCGGTGCCGTTTACGCCTTGACCGTTGAGAAAAAGAACCTCTATGTCGGAATCGCACCTGATGTTGTCTACTCGGCTAAATCATTTCCAAACATACCAACCCCTGAAACATTAGAAAAAAAGGTTTTTCACTCAGTAGATCTTGGAGCGTCGTGGACTGAAATAACACCTATAGATAAATCCCAAGTGATAAACCTTGCTTCCGCTATACAGGTCTTGGCTGCAGGTAAAACACTCTTAGTTCTGGGTGTATCAGAATTTCGATCCGTTGATGGCGGAAAAACTTGGACTTCCCTCAGATCCAACATCAGTTCATATATGGCACCCAGATTCCCAGCTATCGCTATTGATGAGAGGATATTTTACAGAGTCGATGCATGCGGCATCAGCCGCACAACTGATGCTGGTGCGTCCTGGCATTCATTTGTAAATGGGATGACAGGTCCCAAAATCCACGACCTGCTCGCCCTAAATAGTAGACTCTATATGCATATTGGGGGAGACCTTGTGCAGTCAACCGATGGGGGTGAAACTTGGGAAAGTGCTCACTTCAATACGCACGAGCAAACGTCCCCATTAAACACCGATTTTTATCTGAACATGAAGTTAAAGATTGCCGGTAATGTCCTTTATGCTATTTCGATTCAAGAGAACAAACCGAGTATTTTCCGCACATCCGCTATGGGCGATGAACTGATTCCCGTTCAAGGTGTCCCCGCTTTTAAAGCCGAGGTAGCACCAGAGGATAGCACTGACCCATCATATAGGTTGCATCTACTTAGGAAAAAACACACGAACATCGGAACTTTCGCTGTCGGTGGTGGGATATTTTACGCTGAATATAGACAGCGGCTTTTCAAATGGAGACCCGGTGATCCGGAATGGACGGACACAGGATTCGTCGATATTGATTCGGAATCTACATTGGCTGTTTCAGGTGAAACCGTCTACGCTGGTAAATCGAATGGAAAATTGTTTCAATCCCTTGACAATGGAAACAACTGGAAAGACATTACCTCAACGCTGCCGATCCCAGTTGCGCATTTCAAAGAGATTACCTTCGCAGGTTCAACGATTTGTCTGGCAACGGATACAGATGTCTTGATGTCACAAACTGGAGAACATTGGCAGGTCATCACCGATCAAACGGGTATGCCCAGCGTTATAGACAAATTCGCTGCAGACGATACAACAATCTATGGTATCGGTGGTAGCGGTGCTTATCGTTTAGATGCTCACAACAGCAAGTGGGAACTGCTTTCCGCAGAGGTTCCGAGCAGCATACAATCCTTTGTTATCAGTAACGATCGACTTTACGTCGAAACCCGACATCAGGGCATGTTCCATATTTCGCTTACAGAAACTGAGAAGGCTAAAGCACATTTTACAAGTATTGATACAAAATGAAGAACCCACAAAATGTCATTGATACGTTATATCGTATTCCTGTTTAAAACTCGGAGATGTACCAAGTCAACCCGATCCTTGATGATGAAAGGAAGGAATAGATAACATGTACCCAAATTATAGATATAAAGGGGCACGCCTTAAACCCAAAATCGCCATGGCAATTATCTTAGAACTATTCGCAGGAAAAACAGCAAGCAGGCGAGAAATTGATGAAGGGATCATCCAATATCATCAATCACATGGCGGCCTTCCATCAATAGCTAAAACAAACCCTATCAAAGCCGCGCTAAGGTACTTGAAAGATAGGGGGTTTGCCGAAAATGTTTCCAAAGGCTCTGGCAGCACTTGGCGAATTTTTGAAAACCCCAAACCTGTACCTGAACCGTCAAATGCCCGAGAGTTGGTCGGACTCATTAGATCAGAAATCCAATATCTCACAAAGCAGATAGAATCTTTTGAACGTCGCATCACCGAACTTGAAGCAACACTTATCAAAAGCAGTCAATAATCCTCTCACACTACTGGATTTGCAACAAAGCAGGATTGATGAAAAGCGTAAAAGGCAATCCGCTCGTTCCTATCCGTTAATTTCAGAAAAATAATTGTTCATGGTCCAAACAGGATTTCAACACTAACAACTTCTACGAAATGAGAAAAATATGACAAACACTTTAGTCTATACAGAGCTCAGCTCCCTCAATGAATCGGAACTTATTACGCGTACGCAGAATGGCGATTCAGAGGCGTTTAATCCGCTCGTCCGGAAATATCAGCAGCGAATCTACAATCTTATTTATCGGCGCGTCCGAAATCATGAAGCTGCCGAGGACATCTGCCAAGAAGTGTTCCTAAAAGCGTGGCAAGCACTGCCAGATTTTAAGGGAAAATCTGTCTTTTACAGTTGGCTCCACCAAATTGCTGTTAATTGTAGCATTGATTTCATCCGTAAACAAAAACGAGAGATTGTTTTCACCTACGAAGAATTAACGGCAAACCCAGACGACACCATTCAAACGCCGCAAACACACGCATCCCCGCATGAAATGCTTGAACAAGAGGAGCTCGGACACATCATCCGAAAAGCAGCGGTCCAACTCCCAGCAGGTCAGAAACGCGTTTTTAATCTCCGCTACCGAGAAGAACTCTCAATAAAAGAGATCGCCGCTCACCTGAACAAGTCGGAGGGTACTGTTAAATCACACTTATATCATGCCCATCAGAAACTCCGACGGATGCTACATCCTTACCTCCAAAATGAACCCTCCGCAATGAAGAAAATCACTTTATCCAATAGTGATTAGCAATTACATGTCAATAAGCAAATCAACTTGTGGGGAGGCTCCGTAAATGTCCGGCATCCTCCCCCGCCTCTTCTGTAAGAGCGATCTCCTGGTCACGACTTCCATTACCTCACAACCCCACCCCTAACCGACAACTAACTGCCATCTTTTTTCGTTATATGCACCCTTCTTGTACAAAATTGTGTCTTTAATTATAAAGAGAGTTATACACCACCTAACGGGTACACATTCACCTATTCATAGACTGTCCCTAACGATAAATAGCATGAACACTTTAATAAAGGGAAACATCATGTTTAGATTTCTCCTAAAAAGCCTCGCGATCGCTTTCGGGATGGGCATCATCCTGATCTTACCACTTTTATTTGCAAACACTCAACACCTACCGTCAACACCGCGCAATAAGACAGTAAAGGTAAGTACACCACCGAGCACAACAAAACGCCCGCAGTTAACAAAGGACAAAGATAGAGAAGTTCGCTTTCAACAAACTAAGTTCTACCGCACTATCATTGATAATAACCTTTTCCGTCCCCTCGGTTGGAGCCCCGCACGCCCCAAGGAATCTTTTCGGTTGCTTGGAACCCGCATCCCTACAGATGGAAAAACACCACCGCAAGCGATTATCCAAGCGATCCAAGGAAACAAAACGTATATGTTTACTACCGGCGATACCCTTTCTAAGGACACAACCATCACCAACATCCAATCCAAACAGGTCACACTGGAAAAATCCGGACGCCAGAGAACCCTTAAACTCGGCACTACTATATGGCTGAAATAATCGGATACTCATTGGGTTCCGGGAAATTTTTATGTAAAGATTTTAGCGTCTTTTACAGAATTATCGAATTGTTTTTTCAGGCTTCTGCTGTTGCAAACGCCCCTCTTGATCGCCATCCTTTACACAAGCATCATACCCAAATACCCATCCAAAAATGCCCAAATATTGGTAATCTACCGTTCAAAAAAAACACCATCGCGATCTACATCTTAGCGTTTACACAAAATCCATTTGTTTACTTGCAGATCGGAAGACTGATTTTCGTTGACGCGTTTTGAAAAACACGGTATACTTGCCTTGTTTTTGTGCAATAGACACATTCTTTATTTAGTGAAATTTCAGAATAAAAAAGGAGATCAGTTTTCAATGAAAATGGATTTAGGACGGAATTTGCGGGTTTTCAGCACCGGAAGCCTTGTACTTTTGCTGCTTATCGGTTTTGCTGGAATTACGCAACCTATGAGTGTAACATCGTATGAAATTGACACTGCACATTCAATGATACTTTTTCGCGCAAAACATAACGGCGTTAGCTACAATTATGGCAGATTCAACGAATTCAGCGGTCAGATCGTGATGGGCGCAAGCGATGCAAGCGGTCGTTCCGATAGCACGGTGGAATTTGAGGTCAAAGCAGCAAGCGTTGATACTGGCAACGAAAAACGCGATCAACATCTCAGAAGTTCGGACTTCTTCAGTGCCAAGCAGTTTCCGGTGATTACCTTCAAAAGCACGGAAGTCCGTGTGAAGGAAGACAAAAAGGATGTACTGGAGGTTACGGGCGACCTTGAGTTACACGGCGTTAAGAAATCTATCACTGTGGATGTCGAAATTACGGGGCGCGCTACGGGCAGAGATGGTGAATCTCTCATCGGATTTGAGAGCATCTTTACGATTAAGCGGAGCGAGTTCGGCATGACTTATGGAATCGGATCCGTTAGTGACGAAATCCGTCTTATCGTCAGTATTGAAGCGAAACACAAATAGGTTCACGTTTCCGATTCGCTACGAACGCGCTTGCATTAAAAAAGAACTGTTCGTTGACGAGGTTGGCTAACCACGTCAACGGGGATATTGGCGATGTTAATATTCAAGCAACTTGTCTTCGGTCTACTTCTACCAGCCATAGTTGGTGGCGGGATTTTTATTTTCGCAAACATTCTTGCCTCTAAAAGAGTCCGCGATCAGACCGAGGCGCGGAACGGTTTATCTCCGGGGTGGCTTTTCGGTGCCGCATTGAGCGTCGGTTACATCGTCGGATATATCGGTTTAGAAGGGCTGCCGCCGTTTCCGCCACGAGAAGGCGTGCATTGGCTCTGCTATCTCGCGCTTATTGGGTTTATCTTAGGTGTCTTTTGGCATCTCGCGCTATGGGGACGCTTGATTGCCTCGGCAGTTATATCAATTGTTGTGCCGCGACTGCTACTGAATTCAATGTTCAAGTATAGTTGGGGGCAGGTTGAAGGTATTATCTGGTGGGTGTGCATTGCCGTTACGATTTTTATCTTTTGGAATATAGTCCAACAGAGTTTTACGATTTTACCGTCTGGCAGTTCAAGTCCATTTGTGTATTTTGGACTTTCTGGTGGCACTGCGCTGATTCTTGCGGTTTCTGGAAGTTTGCGGTTGGCACAGCACGCTGGTATTCTGGTAGCACTTTTTGCGGCGATCTGGATTATCACGCTTGTTGCACGATCTGACGACAAAGTCCCCGTATTTCCGATCGGGGTATCCGCGGTTATAGCACTCGCGTTGGCAGGCATCTGGATGAACGGTTACTTTTATGAAGAAGTTCCAGTAGTGAGTGCCGCCCTGCTATTGATCTCGCTATGCTTAGCCCCTGTTGGACGGATAGGAGCAATCCAGAGGCTCGGTGCAAGGCGTTCTGCTTTTGTTCAGATAGCAGTCATTGCGCTGCCCGTTGTCATCGCAATAGGTATTGCTGTAGCACGTTCAGGTCTTTTCGGTGAAAGCGACGGTTATTAATGATGTGAACATATAACTGGGGGAGTTTGTCTAAATATGTTGGTGTTATATTATTAAATCTGCCCCATTTCGTGCAATTGGATATAACGTACGCCCGATTTTGTGCGGTTTTTGCCATATATTCTGTCAAGAACCGACTCATAGAGTGGCACGGAATTTGCTTGGAATATATACAAATAGGACTTACGCAAATTGAACGGAAAATCGGTATATTTTGCTGAAAATGCCTCACAGTGAAAGTATTGGGTTGTATTTAACCCCCTAAAGCATCAGAATCAACGGTATGAATGCTTTATGGTATTCCCCGCCCCTTATCCGGCGGACTTTAAGACGAAATGCGTAAGTCCTGTACAAATTTCAACTTAAATAGCAGTATCTCGCGGAGAAGAGATTCGTTTTGTAACCACAATAAATCCAAACCATCTTCTCGGCTTTCAAAGGAGAACAACAACCGGAGGTAAAAATGAGTTTGATAAGTAATGTGAATTCTGGCGTATTTTGCAAGCCGAAACTTGTTGTCAACGGATTTGTCATAGTATGTCTGCTCGGTATTCTATTCCTTTTTAACGGATGTGTTAAGATGGAGGCGACACGAAAAGCAGATTGGGAGACGCATTTCACGGATCTCCACTTTGTTAACCATAAACAGGGGTGGATCGTCGGGGAGAGTGGTCTGATAATTCATACGGCAGATGGCGGAAAGACGTGGAAGCAACAGGAAGTCGATACAACAAGCCCAGGATTTCGTATGCCTGATGCCTCATTAGATTTCAAAGCAGTTTATTTTACAAACGCACAGAATGGATGGGCAGTCGGCGATGAAGGGTTAGTTGCAGCAACCGATGATGGCGGCAGACACTGGTCGTTGCAAAAGAGTGGCAGCTCCGCGATGCTCCTTGATGTCTTTTTTGCCAATTCAAAACAAGGTTGGATTGTTGGTGAAGATTCGGATGTGCTCTACACCAAAAACGGTGGAAAAGAATGGAAACGCTACGAGTATGTTAGCGAATTTATGCTCAACGGGGTCTGGTTCGCTGACAATTCAAAGGGATGGGTTGTTGGTACACACGATAGAATTTTTCACACCGAGAATGGTGGCGAATCGTGGCGAGAACAGAGCAATCGCTTTGAAGGCGAACGCGACCGCATGATCAATGATAACAAACAGGTGTTTTTCGTCAGCGACAATGAAGGTTGGATCGTTGGCAGTGACGGCTCTATTTTCCATACGACGACTGCGGGTGCGAACTGGGAACGTCAAGACAGTCGTATTCCGCTGATTAATGGACACGTCCGAGATACGATCAATAGCATCCATTTCACAGATGAAAACTACGGGGTCGCCGTAGCGGATGTCGGCTTTATCACACGGACCGAAGATGGTGGTGACAATTGGCAATTGATGGAGAGTGGCACGGAAAACAATTTAACAGGCATCCAGTTTACAACGCCTACAGAGGCGTGGGCGGTTGGATGGTACGGTACTATTTTACACACAACGGATGCCGGTGCAACATGGGAGATGACGAGCGGTACAACAGCGAACGATCTGCAGAATGTCCAGTTTACCGATGCCAACCGTGCAATCGCAGTCGGTAGACGCGGTACGATGGCGATGAGCAACGATGGCGGACAGACCTGGAACGAAATTGAGACAGATATCTGGGACGGTATCTGGAACATCTATTTCGCGACCGATAAGCACGGCTGGGCAGTCGGTGAGCGTGGACTTATTGTCCATACGAATGACGGTGGCATGAATTGGGAGCGTCAGCGGGGCCCCACTGCCTTTACACTCCGTTCTGTCCACTTTGTTAGTCCTCAGATGGGTTGGATTGTAGGGGATATTGGCAGCATCATACACACAATAGATGGAGGCGAAACATGGCTCCCACAAACCGCAACCGGCGATTTCTTCTCGCTCATGCTAAAGGGTGTATTTTTCCTCAATGAAAAGAAAGGTTGGGCTATCGGATGGCCCGGTGTTTGCCTTGCGACAGAAGATGGTGGTTTGACATGGAACCAACAGACGACCGGCACTTTCAACGAACTTTATGCCGTCTACTTCGCAGATGAGAATACCGGCTGGATTGTTGGACAGTTTGGCGAGATTTTACACACAAAAAACGGCGGGAAAAAGTGGAATTTTCAACGCAGCGGCACGCAAGAGAATCTCAATAAACTCTATTTTGCGGATACACAGCACGGGTTAGTTGTTGGTGACAACGGCGTGATGCTTACCACCATCAACGGCGGAAAAAAGTGGGAGATGCAGGAGAGTGGTACTGACAATGACCTTTACGGCTTAGCGCTCTCGCCTGATGGTGTTGTCGCCGTTGGTAAAGGCGGAATTGCGATGCGGTATTCGGTTGAAGAGGCACAACTGCCCGCGAAATTGCCGCCTGTCGCCGAAGAACCCGAAATCGTTGTTGCTGAAGAGGAGGCTCCGGTTGAACCGGTTGCTTACCATTGGGACATTATCCGTCAGGCGGCTTGGCGCACTGATTTTGCAGATACACACTTTGTAGATGCCCAAAACGGCTGGGCGGTCGGTTCCAGTGGTGTTATCGCCCATACTACGGACGGCGGGAAAACGTGGTTACCGCAGCACAGCGGTATTAGTGAAAATTTAAGCGAAGTGGAATTCGTTGACGCGAAACATGGAAGAGTTCTCGGTTCTGGCACTTTACTCCAAACAGAAAATGGTGGTGAAACGTGGGAGCCGATTCTGCAAGCAACCAAGCAAAACCTTCCTCGCGTGAGCACAATGCACTTCCTGAACGCCGAAGAAGGGTGGCTCGGTGCATCGATTGGGCAGACCTTGCATACCATTGATGCGGGCAAGACGTGGAAAGTCCAAAAAACCGGAACAACAACAGGAAACATCACCGATCTCCATTTCATCAATAGTCAAGTAGGGTGGGCAGTGACTCCGCAACGTCGAGACGGTGGATTTATCCTTCACACAGTTGACGGCGGAGACTACTGGAAAATTCAGGCGAAGACCAATCAACCCGGTATCGCTGTACACTTTGCCGACGAAAACCGCGGTTGGGTCATCCTCGGTAACGGGAACTCCTTGTTGACTGAAGATGGCGGCGAAACGTGGAAATTGAGAACTACGGCACAAAGCACACGTGGCTTGCGGCGTGTCACTTTCCGTTCGGATACACACGCGTGGGGACTCGGCGGTGGTGGTGCGTATATCACCGAGGACCAAGGGGTAAATTGGAATCCAGTCCCTGTTGTCACAAGAGCTGATCTGCTCGCTATGCGAGAAACCGAACCAGAGACACCAGAAGCACCCTCACCAGAAGCAGACGAATCAGAAGCAGCGGTTGTAGAGGCACCCACGTTACAGTATGATGAGACACCGGAGGAAATACAAAATCGACTTCGGGCAGAGAGAGAACGTCCGGGTCGGCTTGCCCCTGAAGGCGCATTGCCACCGAATGCCGAACGCGCGAACCGTCCGCCGCCACCCAAGGAACAACAACCGCCTCCACCACCTGAACCTGAGAGACGAAGGAGACGCGGTGGACAACGAGTTGCGAGTGTGTATTTCCTTGATGCGGAACACGCTTGGGCGGTTGGCAGTGCGGGTAGTATTTACTACTCCGCAAATGGTGGAAAAACGTGGGAACGTCAACTCGGTGAACAGGAACGCAACGACTTCCGTGAGGTGCTTTTCTACGATGACAAGAATGGCTGGATAGCGGGTAACGGTGGTGTGCTATTGGAAACCCAAGACGGTGGAGAAACATGGAAGAAACTCCGAACTCAAACGCGTCAACGCTTCATCGGTGTGCACTTTGCGAGTCTGGAACCGAAATGGGGTTGGGCAATGCAACGCGACGGGACTGTGCTCTACACTACAGATGGCAATATCTGGACGGCAGGAGATACACCGGAACGTCCGCCGTTTATGGAAGGCGATTCGCCGGGTAATTTCTCGCTAAATGACGTTGCTTTTGGTAAGTTTTCTGAAGGCTGGGCGGTCGGTCAATTCGGAGACATTATCCATAACAAAGACGGCGGTCCTACATGGACGCTTCAGCGGACGACTGCAAACGACAGGCTCCTGAGTGTAGATATGAAATTCGCGCCGCTCGGTTGGGCGGTGGGTCAAGGTGGTGTCACGCAGCGGACTATTAACGGTGGTCAATATTGGCGGATGCACGAAACGAAAACGAATTACAATCTCAACGCGGTCTCATTTATTAGCAAGCGGAAAGGATGGGCAGCGGGTGAGGGTGGCATCGTGCTAAGGACAACCGATGGTGGCTTTGCGTGGGAACCTATATTGACGGGTATTCCTAAAGATCTTCACGGCATCGTTGCACTCTCCGAGCAGGAGATCTATGTGGTCGGCGACGAGGGGACGATTGTCCGCTCAACCGACGGCGGTGAAACGTGGGAACAGGAACACACCGATATCGATAACAATCTGTATGTTATTACCCGTGCTAAGGGCGGTAAAGCACTATGGGTTGTTGGGCAGTGGGGTGTTGTTCTGCGCCGGAAGTTAGAAACGCAGGAGAAGGTGTCAATGCGGTAGGTTATGCCGTCATACGTCCTGTGTAGATAATTCAGAAAAACTTGACGTAGGCAATAAGATATACTATACTTTATGCGTAATGGGCAATTTTAACTTTGTTGATCTTTTCGCTGGCATTGGTGGAATTCGTATTCCATTTGAAAAGTTAGAACGTGGCTACAATCATTTATCGTCTGTTGATTTTTGATAACCTCAGATTTGGTAATTAGGAAATTTTAATATAATGAAATCGAAATCCAGTAAAGCGTTTCTTGTTTCAGTTCTATTGCATCTCGGTGCTGGCGTGCTTGGACTCTTCTATTGGTTTAGTACGGCTCCGATGCGAGAAACGTCGAGTATTAATGCCTTGTTTGTTCGGGAAGAGAAACCGAAAGTCAGACGTGTAACACCGCCGAAACGTGCGCAAATTGTGCAAAACAAGACACGCGATGTTAGCCAGCAGCGTCTGAAAATCCTCACGAGCAATGCGCCTGTTAGTAGTCGTGGGGTGGTTTCCGCAGCGGACCCCGCGCCCTTCCAGCAGTTCGATAGTAACGACCTGAGTGAACCCATTGGACCCACTGCAACATCTGTTGAATTTGACAATGTGCCTCGTGTGCAAAAGGTCATCGAACGTCCGTTTGTAAAAGAAAAAAAAGTCGAAACTCGATATAAAAGCAGATTAGTGAAGTTCATTGAAGCGCAAGAGGGCCCCCAGCGGATTGTCTACTGCGTAGATTTGTCGACCAGTATGCAAAACCTTCCGCCGCACAAACTCAAGAAGATTATAGACCTCATGCGGGATTCGCTGACTTTCCTTGAGCCACATGATAGTTTCAATATTGTTGCGTTTAGCACGGAATTAGTGGTTTACCGCGAAAACTTTGTCGCAGTAACCGACGAAATAGTTGCCGCGTCGTCAAACTATCTCGCCAACATCCAACCCCAAACCCATACCAAAGGTACCGATCACGATATGTTAACGGCATTGACAGAAATCGCTAAGACGGGTCCCACGCTTGTTGTTCTCTTCAGCGACGGCATTCCTACGACAATTGAGGGACCGGATCTGACGCTTGTAGGTCAATACGCTACAGGCAATGGACGCATTTTTGCGATGGGTATCGGGATGGCACCCAATTTTCCTGGGGCAGTCATGTTGAAACGGCTTGCGACCGTCAGTGAAGGGGATCTCTGGCTCGTTGACAGGCAGGGCAGATAAGGGGAAATGCATGCAGCAAGCCAGCCTCACGCATGCTGAAGAAATTGCTAAAGGGTTGTACCCACATCAAATAGAAGGGATCGCTTTTCTGCTCGGTCGCCGTCGTGCGCTCCTTGCCGATGACATGGGATTAGGTAAAACGCGCCAGTCGATCATAGCGATGGTTGAAGCAGAAGGAGCCGGTCCTTACCTTGTGATTTGTCCTGCTTCTATCAAACGCAACTGGGCCCGTGAAATCGAAATCGTTTTCCCCGATGCCGAACCTGCCATCGTCGGGCCTGCCCCGCTCCCGCCTCCAGATCATTGTGGTTGGATTATTGTCAACTATGAAATCCTCGGTAAGAACCTTGACAAACTCCTTGAGTTTGACTGGAAAGGCGTTGTTTTTGACGAAGCACATTACCTAAAAAATTATCAGAGTCAGCGGAGTCAAAACGCATCGAAACTGGTTAAGGAGATCAAACGTGACCTTGTCGTCCATGCATTAACCGGTACGCCAATGACAAGCCGTCCGCGCGACCTTTTTCCGCTGTTGCAGATTCTGGGTCATTCTCTTGGCAAGAGTTTCCTGAGTTTTGCGAAACGTTATTGCGATGCGTATCAAGGTGATTTCGGGTTGGTGGCAGATGGTGCAAGCAACATCGAGGAATTGACTGTGCAACTACACGGTGTCATGCTGCGCCGCACAAAAGATGAGGTGTTAGACCTACCACCTAAAATGCGAACATGGATGGATATTGAGCTGCATCCTTACGCCATCCAGCACTTTAATCGACTGGCACAAGAATTCATATCAAAATTTGACACACCTGAAGCCATTGATGGCATACCAGAATCCGTTGGCTTATCATCAGAACATCACAATGAATTAGATGATTCAATAGATACTACGGATTTAGGAACTGGCATAGGTAGGCTAACCCAAGTGCGCCGCGCAATTGCCTTTGTCAAATGCCGTCACACCATTAAATTCGTGGAAAATGCGCTGGAACAGGGTGAAAAGGTCATTATTTTTACATCCTTCCTCAATACGATGCAGCGTTTCCAAAGGCACTTCAAGGACCGAGCGGTTTATGTTTCCGGTGAAGTGCCTGTCCATGAGAGACAAAACAGGGTTGACCGCTTTCAAAACGACGACGATACCAAACTTTTCATAGCCAACATGCACATAGCAGGCGTTGGTATAAATCTCACAGCGGCGCGCCAGATCGTTTTTAATGACTTAGATTGGGTGCCTGCTAACCACTGGCAGGCAGAAGATCGCGCTTATCGCATCGGTCAGACAGGTACCGTCAATGTCACCTATATGATTGCGACTGGTACTGTTGATTCATTCGTCAAGACGGTATTAGAAACAAAAGCAGCATTGATGGATTCCATTGTTGAGGGATCCATTTTGATACCAGATGGAGCGGCTGCCCTCCAGTTAGATGTCCTTAGCGAACTCAAGCGAATGATGAATGCGTTGTCTGTTCAAACCAGTGAACTTAAAGCATCTGAACTGCATGATGTGCTTCAGAAAGCGGGGGAGACATACCTTGAAGAAAATGCCTCACATCTCCGTAAAGCAACGCGTGCGCAGCTACGTCCGTATTCCGAAGAAGCCATCCGTACCTTAGCACAAGTCCTTGCTGGTCCTGAGCGGAGCGTCTATCACGCTGAGAGTTCGTCGCAGGCAGGCAAATTCTACACGCTGGAGGTTGTCGGTGTAGATGTAACATGCGACTGCCCCGGTTTCACACATCGCGGCAGTTGCCGACATGTCCGCCCGCTGAAATCTGCGCTCGTCGCTGGAAAACCGTTACCAAAAGGTTACAAGCAAATCAGTTCAAATTAGGCAAACTGTCCGTATTACCGGCGTATAGGCTATGTCTCCCGCTTCGGCAGTGCGTATATCCCCCACCGTACCCGGACAATTTCACCTGTATCTACAAGACGCTTGAGTTCATTTTTTACTGCTTTTGGATGCCCTTCAATAGCTGCAACGAGTTCCGCTGTCCTCTTCTCACCATCAGCAAGTAGCACGAGGATCTGCTTACGGAAAGGCACCCGTAATGGTGCCCCACCTCTAAATTCTCTCAAGACTCGGTTCGCCTGCCTTGAGGAGCATCCCAAGACCCGTTCTACTTCTTCTCTGCTGGATTCGGCAGTTAACTTCCCACGCGCTGCTTCAAAACGCTCGCGCGTGGCAATCATCTCAGGGAGTTCATGAAGTCCACCAGCAATTTCAAAATCTTCCCAGTCGAAAAGGAGCGTTTCGGGTCTGTCGGTAATGTCAGGTATTGCCAAGCTTGAGATGAGTACAACGGTCTTGTCTGCCCAGTGCTCCAATCCTGTGCGATGAATAGTTCGTGTGAGTACGCGAACAATGCCCTGTTCATAAACATCTTGGATTCGCTCGTCTTTATAGCGGCCGGTTTCTATTTCTTCCGCATAAGAGAGCGGTTCCTTGTCATCGCCAAACAAAATCTGCGCGCGCCGCCAAATGAGGCTTGGCAGCCATTGTGGCGTTCCGATTATCCAAATGACTTGCGTTTTTCTAAAATCAGCACTGAGTCCCCTCACATTATCGAAATTGGTGACGAAAGAGACGTTCTCTTTTTCTGTGATATCGCCCAACAGCGGAACCACCGACTTATAGGTGATAATTGCATGTTTAACGCTTGGATCCCTCTCAATTTCTGAGCGGATACCCGCAAAAAAGCGTTGTCCAGTTTTAGAGATGCCAATAACATCAGCGTTGTTATTGTACCCCAAAATTGTTTGCTTCGGATAAACACCTGTACGAATCTGAAAGACTCGATTTCCCGGGATCCAAGATGTCGGTTCAGCGCGACACGCTTTAATGTTCTCATGTGGAAACGCCCTACGGATGTGCCGCTCGGAGAAGTTTACCGACATTAGTAGAAGACGTTTGATGCTCGGATGGAGCAAAGGGGGCAGCCAGAACCGTAGCACGTCCGTGCCCCATCGTATTGGTGCGTCGGCATCCCGCGAGTAATGCGCAAAGAAACGCTTGAGTTGATGCCAATACGTCCAGTTTGGATCCGGACAGGCTGTAGGGAATTCCTGAATACGTTCCACAGTACTTGTATCTAAGATCCGCAAACGGATGGCTTGCGCCATCGGCATCATGATTTTCATGTCCTCATTGATTGCAAAGCCGGAGAGTCGAAAAAACGGTATCCCTTTGATCTTGAGTCTATCTGCTGCATTATCATCCAAAGGAACATAAGCAGAAATACC
>JAPOZO010000009.1 GCA_026706025.1 Candidatus Poribacteria bacterium | reverse complement strand
CGTCCGCTGTCTTGGTGCCATTCCAACCAGCCTTCACCTTCTTCGGCATCTGTCGGTGCTGGTGGTTTGACGTGCATGTGTGCGTGGTATAGGTAGATGTTCCATCCCAAGATGCCCCAGACTTTGGGGAGTGTCGTCGGAAGATCAACGAGATTTAAGAGCGCGTCATCGGCACCTAAGAAATCCGACCAGCCCCAGTGTGAGTCGGGCTTTGCCCTGCCAGTTGCAAGTGCTTTGTTATGCAAGGTGTCCACAGCATATATCAACTGTTCACGCATCTCTGATGAGAGTGCATTTGGGACATATAGATAGCCATTTTCTTCAAAGTGGGTGCGTTCTTCTTCTGTGATTAAGTGAGGGAGATACTTCTCAGGCGAAGCCTCCATACCAATGTTAAGAAGTTCGTTCATGGCAATTTCTCCTTGATTGCGCTGCTGTATAGGTGACTGTGTGAGCGGACGCAAAAATTGGACGGATTACCGGACAAACTCATCAAGAAACTCGCGTGAGCGGATCAAACCGTCGGATTCTGCTTCCCACGTGCGCCAGTAACGGTAATCTTCGAGTTCAACACTGACAATACCGTCAAATCCTTCATCCTCTAAACGTTGAACGACTCGTAGCCAATCCACAATACCGTCACCCGGAATGGTATAACGCCACCAATCTTCACCGAAGCCGCGAGGACTTTGGAAACTCGGTCCCAAATTACCGTGCAGGTAGAGTGCTTCTTCATCAAAAGTAGTATCTTTCCCATGAACGTGTTTGACATAAGATGCGAATTCGTTCAGGGCGCGTAGGTAGTCGATACCGATTCTGACAAGGTGCGACGGATCGTAGTTGAGTCCCAAACCCGGAGAGTCGCATTCTGCGAACATCGCACGCCACATCTCTGGTGTGCAGCCAAGGGCAGGATAGTCTGGAGCAGAACCAGGCCATCCTTCAACGGCGATCGTTACACCTTTAGAGGCAGCAAATTCAGCGACAGGTGGAACGGTCTCCTTCCAAATATCAAAATTTTTTGCCCTGCCGAGGCTGGCATCTTCCGGCACAAAGACGCAGAACATAATATGAACGTCATTATCAGCAGCGGTTTCGATGGCGGCTTTCGCTGCAGAAGCGCCGGCTTTCTGTTTAGATTTTTTCGCGCTGAGCAGGTCTCTTGTACCTGGGAGATCCGCGCTGCCGATAGCCAGACCGGCATCTCTCGCGGTTCGGACGATTTCGGGGGTGACTTCTCCAATATCAACGGCATCAAACCCGTTATCTACACACCACTTGCAGAAATCTGCGAAGGGTAATTGACGGGCTGTGCCCGGAATACGTAATCCTATTTTCATATTTTTAATTATTAAGTTTCTGCGCCGATTTTTCCGTAAATCGGGTTCCTGATGAAAATGAGAGCGAGATTTTGAAAAATGCTAATAGCGCATAGTTACAAATTTGCAATGCCCTTCAACACCTCGCCAGCAGTGAAAATTATGGTGAAACCTAAAAATAAATAGACATTTTCCTTCCCTGGTAGGCGAGGTTTCCTAACCTCGCCGATGCAGAGTGTCTAATTAATTCTAAATTTCACTATGAATGTGAATAGAATATCTGTTCAAGTTATGCTTGAGCAATAGACGTTTGTTAAAACCCCATTAGTCCGCAGCAGCGGCGGCATACGGGCATGGGACCATCGTTACTTACGGACTGCCGGAACTTCATTGCCTTTTGATTATTCCACATATCAACGACTTTATCCGTTTTGATATTGCCGATGATATAGTCGTGGTAATCACGGCAGAGACTTACATCGCCATTGCTATCGATTTCCATTGTCATGTAGATGCTAACACACTGGTTGTATCCAAAGGTTTGCTCATGATCGGTGTAATAGCGTTGGATTTCGCCTTTTGTATTGAGTCTCGGCATCATGATCGGTGGGCAACGTCGCTGTTCGTTGGAGAGATTTTCCATCTCTTCAAAGCGATCCAAGATTACGCCATGGTCAAAGTCCTTCCACGTTCCGATCCAACCGTAATGCGTTTGCGGTTTGAAACCGAAACGTTTCTCAAAATCTTCGGTATGTTCCTGCGCGGATTGCGAATCTATCCACCATGTCAGATAAAAGATTTGCGCATCGGCATATTGACTGGTGAACTTATAGAGATCTACGACCTCATCTATGTTATACATTGTGACGCAGCTCAGCGGAATTATATACGGGAATGAGATATTCCGTTTTTCTTTTTCTGCACTCAGTGTTTCCAGTGCGGCTTTGACATCTTTGAAGTTATCGTAGTTTTCAGATACACCCGGGCGTTGCGTGTTGTGAATCTCCTCATTCGGTCCATCGACGCTGAGGTAGATAATTTTGCAAGTTTCCAAAATATCGTCGGCACGTCTTGCTATATTCGTTGCGTTGCTAACGAGCGATATAGGCATTCCGCGATCTTTGATGTAGTGCATTAATTCAATAAGTCCGGGGTAAAGCATCGGTTCGCCGCCCCAGATATACCAGACGGGTGCCCAGCCTTCATCAACAATCTGATCGACGAGATCTTTATAGACTTCAACAGGGACTTCGCGTTGTTTGAGTTCTTTGAGAGATTTTCCGTGAAGGTAGCCGTTGTCGCCCCACTGTCCACAAGAGTGGCAACGGAGGTTGCACATATCGGTTATGCGGAGGCTTACCAATTGAATAGCGTCGCCTTTGCCGTGTTTTGCGCCGAGGGGGTGTCGCCAGTTGAAACTCTCTTTGGCGAGTTGATAACGCATGAGTTTGCGCGAAGTCCCCCAATCCTCTGATATGGCGGTGGCGAGTTCATTGACAAGAAATCTTGATGAGATTCGACTTCGTAGTGCCATCTATTCTCCTTTATGAGTTATCAGTTATCGGTTCTCGGTCACCAGAGGAATAGTTTTCAGTTATCAGTTAGGTTTTCTCTCACTGCGAGGCATGAAAAACCTTTCAGTTTTCAGAAAGAGGCCTTAGGATTATCTTAACCCTCTTTAACTGACGACTGACTACTGATAACTGCCAACTCTAATTCTGACTACTGATAACTAACTTAAGATTCGTTTTCTGGTTTTACCAGTGTAAGTGCCGCAGAATTCATACAATAACGTTTGCCAGTCGGCGGCGGTCCATCGTCGAAAACGTGCCCAAGGTGTGCATCACACCGACTACAGACGACTTCAGTGCGCGGCATAAAAAATATACTGCGGTCTGATTTCGTCTCAATAGATTCGGCGGAGATTGATTCCCAAAAACTGGGCCACCCTGTTCCAGAGTCAAACTTAGTTTCGGAACTAAAGAGCGGGTTATCGCAACAGATGCAGTGATAGGTACCCTGTTCTTTAGAATCGTGGTATTCCCCCGTAAAAGCGCGTTCTGTACCTTTCTTCCGAGTCACTTTAAATTCTTCTGGTGTGAGTTGTTCTTTCCATTCTTCTTCCGATTTGATGACTTTTTCTGCACCCATTTTCGTTCACTCCTCCCGTGAATATAAGGCAAAACCTACTGTTAAAAAGTCCTTTCTGAATACTATGCCATATTTTCAGAAAAAAATCAAGAATGTTTGAAATCCGGTGTACAATTACACTTCAAGCATTGTCTTTCTGCTTTCGCTTAACCGCACCTAAGACCCGACACTTTGTCGCCGACAGAATTTCATATCGTACCCCACCCCAGGTGATTTTGCGTTGAAAGATAGCATATACAGCATTGAGACCCGCGAGAAATACGCTAACTGAGGTGACGTAGGAGGAGATGCCGATTGTCTGCCGGACCTTGGGCATGTTTTGGAGCCAACGCGGTAAGTTTTTGGAATAGAGCCGATAGCTGAGTGCTTCGAGAAAAAGGATAAAGATGACCGGTAGTAATTCTCTTCTATGGAATAGAAATGGGATTGATCCGAACACAAAGAGACCTTTTGGCAGAAACACAACAAGACTCGCAAGCCATTGCCGCCAAAGTCCCATGTGAAACGTCATAATCATCTGGCGGTTCGTAAACTCGATAACTTGGTTCCATGTGCGATTGGCAGTGTGTGTTATTGCGACACAATCGGGGACAAAATGCACCTTATGTTTAACATCTTGCATGGCGAGCGTCGTGTTAAGGTCTTCGATTGTTGCCTGTTCCCAACGTTCAAGAATTTGTGCTTTTTCGAGCATCTCACGTCGGAAGGCATTGGAACCTCCCCACACCATTGTGAGTGGATGATCGCCCTGGATGCTCATCTGAAAGTTAACCCAGATGGATTCCACAAGGGACGCGATGTTCCATGTTTGCGGGAAATAGAACCGTCCACCGACAGTCGTCCCTATATCGGATTCTTGGAGCGGATTCACAAGCAACGTTAACCAGTCTTCACGAATAGCGACATCTGCATCCACAAATGCGATAACTTCGATATCGTCGGGGAGTTTTTCTATCACCGTTATGAGGTTCTGTACTTTTTGTGAGCGCGGTAAGTTGTTGTCAACGATGTTCGGTGCTAATAACACATGGATGTTTGGATGCGGTTCGGCAATTTCACAGAGGTGTGGATAAGAGACATCATGTCCTGAATCCGCTTTTTGGTGTGTGACGAAGAAAACCTCGTACGCGCCTGCGTAGTCTTGATGTAGAAGGCCTTTGACATGTTCTGCTGTGTCAGCGTCCCATCCGTAATGCGGTGCGATGATTGCTGCCTTTGGTGTGTAGTCCGGTCGCCTCGCGTTGCGTTCGCTCCGCGCGTAAAAAAAAGATCGCGTAATGATGAGTAGTTGGACAATGAAGAAAAAATAAGCCGTTGCGATAATGTACGTCTGCATAGTGTTCAACCGTTACTCTTCCGAAGTACGGACCCGTTCAAGTGTTGTTTTCAGTTTTGGGATGAGTTCTGTATTGAGCAGAAAAATTAAATTCGGTTCATGCTGAAGTCGGGCGTAGAAACGCCCGGACGCTTCTACTTGGTTTCCGACTTGCAAAGTATATACTTTCTGGTTCCGCAGCTCGACGGTCAGCTGCATGTTCGGTTTGTCTAAACCTGTGGCAGCATCGGTAGGTATGGATTGGTTCCCTACAAATGCGTCTACCATCAAATTATCAAGTTCGTAAATGATGGCGTTCACTTCGGCGTTGTTTGCATCCTCGCGTACCGGTGCGGTGAGTCGCCAGTTCGTCCCCAGACGTTGGCATGTGAAAGGTGTTTCCCCAGGCAAGGTCGAAGTAAGCCGAATTGCGTTGTCAATATGGAAGTTGAGGACCTGTTTATCCCGTAACCACGCTGGCCCCAAGGCGATATTATCGATTAAATCACGTTTCACACGGGTGACTTGGTTTGACTGCTCAGGTTTGACATAGACGGTTCCGTCCTGCGTATGGTCTCCGATGAGTAGGACTACTGGCTCGTCTTCACCGCGTTGCGTGAACCCAACTCGGATTGACGGTGATGCTAATCCATAAGATGCAAGGTTTTTGGTAGCATCATCGACAAATGCGACAGCCTCAAGAGAATCTACGCCGAAAAGTAGGTCGTCTACTGCCTTCGCGTCTGTTTTTAGTTTTCCTGTTGGCGTTTTCAATTCCCAGATGTTATCAAGGTTTTTCGTGCAAACAGTTGTCTCCTCATCTTGTTTGATTTCAATGCGAACCGTATCGATGCGTTGAAAGTCAATAACCCGCTTATCCCGGAGATCAAAAACAGATTTATTGAGAATATTATAGATGTCTTCAGCCACAGTGTAGATGGCATCTTGATAAACGGCAACCTTGGCATAGACGCGTCCCTGCCTGCCGTTTTCATAGGAAACTGAAGCACCGATGCCAAGCATGTAAGTCTTATCGTCATCTATGAGTTTCATCTGGATACGTGGATCATCTAAACCGGACTTTTCTAACCGTGTGAGGACATTGGCATCAGGACCGTCAGTTTCAAAGGATGACACTTTCAGTGAACGCAATTCCGAAAGCAAAGTTTCAATTTCTTGGACATCTGCTTCGGCTTTGATTGGATGTATAACGTGCCATGTCCCGTCTCGTTTTTCACAATTAATTGTGCTTGGTTGACCGGTGGAACCTGAATTCCTATGTATAAACTGAATACTTGAGACTGTTGCCGGATTGAACTTAATAACTGACCGGTCGCGAAGGTCTGTCGGGGATTTCGTCAGATCATCAAGGGCACTGGATTCGATGAGAAAAATATGTTTTTCCGACTTCTCTTTGACATAGACAGAAAAGTTAATTGCTTTTTTGCCGATAAAGAAAGTTGCTGCCGAGGAATCTCCTTCTGTCCAAAGCGAGAGTGTTATACTCGGTGTATCCAGTCCATACTGTGCTAACTCCGTCACTTCAAGGGTCTGCTTGATCCCTTTGTTGAGGATGTCATCTAACATTTGGCTGACGCTCTCGCTGTCTGCATCTGCCTGAAATGGGGCGGTGAGTCGCCAGTTACCCGTTGTATCTTTTACCAATTTCAGATTTTGATAGGCCGCATCTGCGAACGCAATTTCCACCTGTTGAACTGCATCGCGTGCCACGCCGTAGACCTGATGAATCGCAGGCTTCTCGTTTTCAGTCGGCTGATCTGACGGTTCCTGAAAAAACAGGTAGTACGCCCCACCAATGCCTATGAGGAGAACAATGATGACAAGCGTTGTTCGGAAGTTCACGCGCTCCCTCCTTCGCGACGCTGCCACCAAACAACTAACCCGCCAATGAACACAATTAAAGGGATAAGGAAGACGGAGGTTATCTGCACGAGACGGATATCTTGGACAGCCATCCGACGCAAGGCTTGTTGCCTCAGATCAATGGGGCGGATGGCGATGAGGTCTTCCTCTAATGTGAGCCAATTGATTGTGGCTAAAAACAGGTCGCGACTTGCGGATCGAAAAAAGATATTTGTTGCGAAGTCTGAATCCCCGAAAACAACGATTCGGGTTGGACTTTCTGTCGTTTCAGTTGCTGTATTTCCACTTTGAGAGCTTGTATCCGGCTGGCGCGGTTGATTTTTTTCTTCAGCTGCGACTGCAATAGATATAGGCCCCGGCATATCTAATCCAGCGGTGTATGATTCCGTATTGAAGGTTTCATCGATTTCACGCTCCGTTTCTGCCCAACTCACACCCGTCGGATTGATAGTTTTTGCGAGGCTTTTCACATCCAGTGCAGGTTTTCCTGCGCTATCTGCTGCTTTGCGATCTTCCAATGGTGTAACAGAGCGGGTAACCGCGAACGGGATTGACACTTGCATAGCGGATCGGGTGATGTCGTGCGGTTGAAAACTTGAGAAAGGAGCAGAGGGGCCCAGCTCGAAAACAAAACTGACCCTGTCAACTACCAAGTCGTTTCCTACGGCTATCCCCCATCTTTTCATCAGTTGAACGAGTCCTTTGTTCACATCTTTTGCGGAGGTTAACGATGGATCAAGCAATAGGAGCAGTTTCCCGTTTTGTGCAAGGTATCTTGACACCAATCCGATTTCGTGGGCAGTCAAATCATTTTTTGGACCGGCAATGACGAGTACCTCACAATCTGCTGGAACAGCGGGTTGGGTCAGGAGTGAGAGGGGGACTGCAGCATAATTCTGATTTTCGAGTTCCGCTTTTACTTCGCTATATCCTGTACTGTTGAAATCGTCCAAGGAACGTTCTTCATGTCCAACAGTAAAATAGATTTTCTTTGTCTGTTTTCGGACAAGTTTGAGAATGGCACTTGTGAATTTCTGCTCTTCAAGTATGGTGACCTTTTCTTGCCGTCCGGGTGTCTCAAAAATTACTGTGCCATCTCTGCGAATATTATACTTCTCTACCAGCTGAATGTCAATGTAAGGATTCGCATGAGAGATAGTTAAGGAGTCGCTTTCGTGCTGATACAGCGCTAACATCTCTATTGTGCGTTGTCGGTCTGCTGGTGGAACTTTTTCGCTCATAAATGTGGTTATATGAATTTCAGTGTTAAGGGATTTCAGGATTTTTTGGGTCGGTTCCGAGAGGCTATAAAGTTGGTCGCGGGTCAGATCAGCCCTTTTATCGAGCCGTTGTACCACAATAGCGTTGAGGAAGACCGCTATACCGATAACGCCAACGATACTCAGCGCAACGTTTGCACCGTAGCGGGCTTGACGGCTGATGAAAAAGTTAACAAAGTCGGCGAATCGCAGTCGGGTAAAAATAGCCAATGCAGTAAGGCAAAAGAGCAGGAGTATCCAAAAGACAGTTTTTGCTCCAAAAAGCAGGCTTACCACTGCAGCGAAACCAAAAATTAAGGCGAGGAACCCAAACAGCGGTCCTGTAACGTTTTTGCTCGGCATCTCTTATCTCCATTTTGATGACTCAATGGACTTGAACGTCGCAAACAGGCAGACCCCTGTAAAACTCAGATGGTAGGTAACATCTTTAAGCAGAATGACCCCACGCGTAAAATCGTCATAGTGTTCAAGCAACGACAGATAACTCAGAAGTTCCCCGATGGCTCCGTATTGAGATGAGAGCGAACCGATGACCCATAATGTTATGAGGATACCAAAACTCGTCAATGCTGCAACGAGTTGATTTTTACACATTGACGACATGAGCAATCCTAAAGCGAGGAAAGAGGAACCGATAAGGATAACACCGAAATAACCGCTCAACAGTACGCCGCCATCCAAGGGACCGAAACGTTGCGTCAAGAGCGGAAAAAAGAGCGTCAAGGCGAGCATTATGAGTAGCAGTACCCAACTCGCGAGAAATTTGCCGAGGACTACCTGTCCATCTGTAATGGGTGAGGTCAGCAAGAGTTCAATTGTCCCTGATTTCCGCTCTTCTGCAAAGAGTTTCATCGTCAACACGGGTGTAAAAAAGAGCAGGATGATTGCCATATTGCCGAAGAGCGTTCCTATCACCTGTGTGCCGGTACCAGCCTGCTGTCCGCTTGTCGAAATTAACAGAATAGAGAAAAGAAATCCTGAAATTGCTGTGAAAACAAAGCAAACGAAATAGGCGATGGGTGAGACAAAGTAGGTATAGAGTTCTTTTGTGCAAACTGCGAGAATGTTTCTCATTATTTTTAATTAATCGTCAAGTGTGCGGATAAGCCTTTAGGGCATTAACGGTTTTTGATTAAGATCCGCACGCGCCGTTGTTCGTGCCGCTGGCATTGGCTGATTTCAATTTCAGACCTTACACAGATTGATAATTGCGTGAATTCTAAAGCCTTTAATCCACGACTTTCAATTTTTCTACAACTCCTTAACAAATCGCTGTCGAACCTGTCCGACAAAGAAGGGACCGAGTGATTCAATGTATTTGGTCGTCTGCTCCGTTTGACGCATATCCTGTATCAGTCGCGATAACGGATATAATTCGGGGCCGACTAACCCGATAACGAATTCGTTGTCATTTGTATCTAACCCGAAGCATGCCAACCGGATGTCGCTTGCGTGTCCACCCGCGGCGTAACTGCGACCGAGCATAGCATGTTCACCTAAAATCCGCCCGCGTTCGCGGGGTTCAAGACGATAGAATTCGGGATTTCGGCGCAACGGGTACCAAATTGCCCATGGGAAATCGGGGTTAAGGACGTTTTGAAGCGGTTTGTTGATAAGCCATTCTTCCAAATCGGGCTCCCTGCCGCTTGAATAGGTACGACCTATCATCGTCATTTCTGGCCGATATGAGATCTCACGATAGAATTTACGTTGCATGTCTCGTAGGGCACGCGATTGGTACATCAAGCCTGCCGGATCCTCAGCGAAAAGGAGTACACCGAGACCTGCAGGATTATTCAAATCGTCATAGAAAACTGCAGCAGGTAGACTATAATTGCTCGATTGAATATGTTCAATAATCACCTCTGGGGATAAACAATGCCCAAAAACGTGAAGTTGAAAGAACAGTCGCTGGTCGCTAACTTGCGGTTCTCCATCAATCGGTGCCCCGACTTCTCGAAGGTCTACCGGTTCTGGTCGTGTAGGTCTTTTTCCTTCAGTGTTCATAATCTTAGTAATCCGTTTTAAGAGATGTCAGCCGACAGTCGGCATGGTGATAAGGTGCGTCAGTAAAAAGGTTTCCGTTTAACAAAAATCTCTTGTGACTGAGAACTGAGAACTGAGAACTGACAACTATTCAACCCTTTGTGCTATATGAGGCACGAATCCACTCTTCAAGCACCTGATCCGGATTTTCCACAACTTCCTTTGGAAAGGCGAATTTGGACTGTCCGGTGTTCTGCTTGATGAGGTTCAAACCGTGCTGATAACTTTCAAGGAGTTGGTCACAGATCAACTGTATCTCCGTTTCATCAGCAATCGCACGTTCACAGATAAGATTGGTTGCTTCGTTATCAAATTGAATCTGTAGTTGATGTTCGGCGTAAAATTGTGCCTCGTACCGGCGGACCTGTTCCTGCATCACGGCGTTTCGGTTGTAATCAGCATCTTCGGTTATCCGCTTTAGTTCGACATTTGGGGCATCTACAACCGCGTCCGTGACGACGAATTCGCTAACACCGGTGGAAGGCAGATTAAATTTATAGTCCCGTAAAACCTTTTCGCAAACTGTCATTAACGCCCGGGCACCTGTTTTTTGCTCGATCGCTTTCTCGGCGATGCGATGTAAACCGCTGTCCGAAAATAGGACTGTGATTCCATACGCGCGGAAAGCGTTTTCATATTGCCGAATAATTGAGCCTTCGGAATGCTTCAAAATATAGAAAAGGTCGTCTACTGTTAGTTCACCGCAAACGACATGCACAGGGAGTCGTCCGATGAACTCTGGTTCAAAACCGAAGTCGATGAAATCCTTCGGTGTGACATCCTCAAAATACTGTGACGCGTCATCGGCTTGACTGGTAATTTCAGCGTTGAATCCGATCCTGCTTTGATGCATACGTTTCTTGATAATCTTCTCCATACCAGTAAACGCACCGCTGATGATAAACAGGATATGCCGCGTGTTGATAACCTCTTTTTCAACTTTGCCGCTTTTTTGGAATTCCATCGCGGCGCGCATCTGTGAAGCAACATCGTTTCCTGCACGCAGATCAACTTCGGTCTCCTCCATCAATTTGAGTAGCCCGATTTGCACACCGCGCCCGCTCACATCGCGCCCGATGATGTTCGGTGGTGTCGAGATTTTGTCCGCTTCATCGAGATAAATAATGCCGTATTGTGCCAATTCGAGATTGTCGTCGGCTTGTGTTACCAATTCACGGATTAAGTCGTCTACATTGGCACCGACGTAGCCTGTTTCGCTAAATCGGGTGGCATCCGCTTTCACAAACGGCACACCGATAAGTTTGGCGATGTGTCGGATCAGATACGTCTTGCCGACACCCGTCGGACCGAGCATGACGATGTTCTGTTTTGAGTAGTCGGTATCGGCAGCATCGGGATTTTCGTGGCATTCCCGGACGTGGTTATAGTGGTCGCAGACGGCGATAGCGAGTGCCTTCTTCGCCTCGTCCTGCTTAATCACGTACCGGTCGAGATACTGCTTAATCTCTTTCGGTTTGAGATCAAATTTCAGATCAAAAGTCTTTTTCGGTTCCGGTGCTTCTGCTTCGCCTTCAGGTGTCGGTTCGTTAGCCGTTGCGTTTATCAAGCGGACAGTGCCACCGTACTTCTTTTGCCAAAATTCTTGAAATTCCTTTTCAATTTCTTCAGGTGTGGGTATTTTCTTGTTTGTGCTCATAACTTTGTTATACTGTTCCTGTGAGTTCACGGCGGACAATTTCGGTCCCCGCTACCATTGTTTTTAGTTTGGCGGCAGCTGCCCATCGCGCCGTTTGACTGAAACCACAGTCTGGTGTGATCCCAAGTTTTTCAGGACAGACATGTTTGAGGGCTTCTCGGAGCAGTGCCGCGACATCTTCCGGTGTTTCTACGTAGTAGTTTTTGACATCAATGAGTCCTGCGGCAAGTTCTTTGTCGTTTGGGAACTCGCTCCACAATCCGATTTCTGCCATCTCTCGGTTTGCAAATTCCAGTGCGAGTTGGTCAAAGGCTGCCTCAAGGATATGTGGGAAAAGCGGACGGTAAGAACGTTTACCGACGGCTCTACCGCGGTAGTTACCGAAACAGATATGCAGTCCAATTTTTGCTGATACACCTTCAACGGTGTGGTTGAACAATTTCACGAATTCCTGCGGTCGGTCGGGATAGACAGCGTAAGAGGGTTCATCCAACTGAATAAATTCTGCACCTGCTTCAACAAGCTGTCGGAGTTCTGTGTTGATAATCTCTGCACACGCATAGGCGACTTCAAGCCGTTCTTTGTAGATGCCACCCGTCTGGATGCGTCCTGAGAGCGTGAACGGCCCCGGACATGTCACCTTGAGTGTTTTCGTTGTTTCGTTTTTCGCGAATTCAAATTCCGGGAGGATACCGAGTCCATCGGGTGCTGCAAGCGGAACGGAGGGCAGCCATTTGCCGCGCTGATCGTGTCCGTCGGGTCCTTGTGTCCTCGGCGCGGGGAGTTGTTCTAACCCAGTAAGCCGCTCATAGAAGCCGAGCACAAAATCTTGGCGACGCATCTCGCCTTCTGTTACAATGTCAACCCCGGCGCGCTCTTGGTCAGCGATAGCGGTTCGGACTGCGTCGTCAAATGTTTCGTTAATATCCGTTTCGCCGAGTTCACCGCGTCCGATTGCTTCCAGTGTCACGCACAGCCAACTCGGTGGTGCGTAACTTCCAATAGTACTCGTAGGTATCAAAATGTCCGTCTCTTTCATATACGCCTCTATTTTTTGGCTCGGAAGTTCGTGAATTCAATTAACTCTGATTTCCTTCTTATGTGGCTGCTCTTGATTTTCTACGTCAGCGACGCTATTTTCACTACTATTCGACCCTTGAACGGCTTTCTTCGCTTGACGTGAGGCTGCCTCACTTTGCAAGTAGGCAATATACCGATCGATATCATGATCGAATTTCTCAGAAATCATACGGCGAACACGCCGAGTATCTTCAACAATTGGGGAATCTTTAATCATTGGGATCTCCTATTAACTGATTTGGTGTCGTAATCACCGGAACATACAACCCTAATGCTGTATTCACAATCCTGATATGGTGGAATTTGTTTGGATTTGCTAAATGTCTACAATTCCAGGTCAATAAGTAATCGCATTTGTGGTATGAAGCAAGAGCCAAATGCAGGGCATCTCCCAAAATATCTTGTGGCATCAACTTTCGCGTAACGTAAATGTTAATAATGTCATAGACCTCATCAACAGGTTCAACGCGTTGTATATCTTCTACTAAGGCAACGGTATCTTGTGAGTAAGGGTAGTTCGGATTAGCTAATTCGTCAATAACTCCTTCACTAATTACCACATCATATTCACTTCTGATTTCATCCCACCAAAGACGGGACCAATGACGTTGTGAAGCCGAGACAACATCTGTTCTCTCCTCAAAGTATGCACCAATCACTGAGGTCTCAACGTAAACTTTTGGAGGCATACATACTTCCTTTGCCCTAACTCCCAACATTTGCGTAGAAAAACGGCGGCATTGTCAAAGCAACGACATCATCATCACCGGAGATTTCGCGTGCCATCGCGAGTGCATCATCTAAGTTCTTTGCCCAATCAACACCCAATCGCTGTGCGACTCTCGGTTCCTGCGGACCCACAAGGATGACCTTAGATAGGTATTTCAACGGATACGTTGCCCAATACCAAACCGTGAACGGATGGAAGCCGTGATGTGCGAATTTGTTCCGATAGCAGTCGATGAGGTATTCATCCTTCGCGTATTTCTCCTGAAACTTCTGCTGCATCTCAAAGGGTTCTGTGGTATCAGCAAGCACTTCATCGTAAAACATTTTATAGGCGACGTGATACTCTTCGTGAAAGATTTCATACGTCGGGTTCATGATGATTACAACGCCATCCTTTTTGATGATGGGTTTGTTGTAGAACCAGTTGAAGACATAGCCCAAAATGTCGCTCACTACCAAAACGGGGTTGATACGCGCATCCACGGCGTAGGGACTCATATCGGGGAGTCCGAACACCAGTGTGCTGAACTGACGCGGGATGTCTATTGCCAGCTGATCCTTCATTGATGCTAACGTTCTTGCATGAACAGCATCGATATCGCCTGCGTTGATCTGTATCGGTTCGTAGTCCGTGCGGACGCTCTTGAGAATTGCGTAACGGAGTGATTCGGGTAGAAGCGATAAGGTTGCCGGTGTGAAGGTTTTAATAACCTTCTCTGCGATGTTGCAGTCACGGTTCGGTTTCCCGACGTAGCGGAGATGAAACGGATAGATCGCACCGTTCATCGCTGCTTCAAGGACTAAAATGGGGGTCTCTTTCTGAATGAGACGACTCATCCGTTCAATACAGGCGTGCATGTGCGAGCCTTCGGGTTGCATCACGTGTGGACTCTCCGCTGTCATGTGCGGCGAATGGTGCGGTGCAATGGAGTTATACGTGCCGAGACCTACCGCTACGGACTTATGTCCACCGTTGAGCGGAATTTGTATCATATCGACATAAATGACCAGATCGGCTTCGAGTGCCGCTTTATCTGTCTCAACGATTTCGTCGTGTTCCGTGCGGCCTACCTCAACAATCTGGTCGGCATCTTCCGCATCAAAGTTTCGGAGTTGATGCGGATAGAACTCGTCCATGATGTCTTTGCCGAGCATATAAGCGAGTTCATGTGCTTTCATCTTACGGTGCAGCGCGACAGCACACATCAATTGGATATTCTTTTTCTCCACACCGTACCCGTAGAGCATCTTCAGGAGCGTCTCAATCATAATCTGCCGCATATCCGGTTTTTTGGTAGCCGGAAACGGTTGGCAGTTATCGTCGAACAGGATAAGCACTTTTGAGTTGCCGTTGACGAGTTCGCTAAGTGGTGGCATCTCAAGTGGGTTTTCAAAGGCACGCTGCGTGTGTTCACTAAGTGCTGCGCGCTTAATTCCGGGTAGCGGCGGCTTGGCGTAGTAGACCTCCGAATTATCCGGCAGTTTCGCGTTGATAAGATGGTTTCCGAAGTAAGTAAAGTATTTCATTTAAACAGGGTAACTCGCTTCATGAGACGGTTCAATCGTTTTGCAATCACCTATGTATTTTAGCATAATTTATGCGAATGTGCAAATTTATTTATCTTGTGAAGGTGTTCACAGAGCAGACAAATTATCCGTAAAGGTAGCAAGTTTCGTGCCAGTTTGCAGTGTGATACTACTGGCATTCTTGATGAAATTGCACCGAATAGTGCAAATCTCATAATAGATTGCCCAAAATGGTGCAGTTTTGAAACAGGGCAAAGATTTTCTTATAAAATTCGCTCTACAATCAACCGGGCAATAGACGATACCCAATACCCGTCATAAGTCCAACAATGATCCAGATGCCGCCGATGAAGCATTCACCTAATACAACGCCTAAAATGAGCGGACGGAGTTTACGATAGTAGGCAACACCACCGAACTTGAGCGTCGTATATTTGAGGAACCAACCGATGAAAAATGATCCCCAAAAGCAATAAGTTGCATAACTCGTCATCATGAGAGAACCGATCGGGTGCAGTTTCCACCAGAGATAGTGATGGCGCATCCAGAGCATGCCGAACATCGTGGCACCACCGAAGATAAACGAACCGAGGCGTTCCAATTCAATACCGATCGGGTTTTGGAGGATACTCGTGAGGCGGTTAAATGGGGAGGTTGTGGAGATCATGTAGGTCCAGTGTTGTAGGTTCACTGCACCGTGTGTATAAGCGAGGTCTAAGGAGGAATAGTAGGAGACACCCATCGCTAAGACAATGGCAATTCCCATCGCCAGCAGAAACGGACGTTGTTTCAGACGTAGCGGTTCCGCAAGTTTGAAATTGTTCATCACGCTCGGCATCAGGATCTCCCGCATATCAAACATTAGTACCCGCTCATAGGCGACCAAGGTCCAACTGGATGCGTTCACACGCGCACTGCCGAACAGCGTAATGAGATATTCACCCGGCAAAAAAGAGTAGAGGATAAACATCAAGCCACCGTTGGTAACCATCCATGTGCCGACTGTTGTTATTGCGAGGAAGATACCGAGTATAAAGAGAGCAACCCATACGCTCATCCCCGCGAAACTACATATTAGTGTAAGCAGTAAGATCCCGCCAATCAGCCCCCCTACTGCCCAAACATAAGGTAGTGGTTCGTTAGTGTCACTACTCGATTTTCGTCCGAGAATCGTAGCGAATGCCCGTCCGAAATGGCGTTTGCCGATAAACAGGATGAACCCAATAAAGACCAATAGCGCGCCCATCTGTTGATTTTGATGGAAGTTCCACTGATTCACTTTTGAACCTGTCGCATAGATAAGCACTGTCTCCATTTTTCCGAGTAGGAAAAAGAACCAGAAACTAAACGAAATCTCAAGGGTAAGCAGGTAGACAACAGCGACGACGGAAGGGAAGATAAACAGGTTCACAGAGGGCCACCAGTTCAAAGCGGATAACGGTTTTTCGGTGAAAAGCGCAGCGATCGGAAAGTAGACAGGCGGACTTGGAATCGCTGGGAAGTAGAGATGTAATCCTTTTAACCCGTGCAGTACGACGGGCATTGCGAAGCCACACCACATCAACGGCGATTTGAAGAACCTGTTCAGCAGCGCGCTGCCCGACGCGGGTTGGAACATTTCCATTGGCAATTGAACGAGCGGAAAGGTGAAACGTTCGTGCTCTACCCACTGCTTTCGGAGCAAGACCGTCCAGCAGATGGTGAGAAAATAGAAGATCAGGACAAATGCACTCCATCCGACAATCGGTTTTACCCATGCCAGCCACGGGATTGCATCTCCCTCTGGTAATTGTTCATAGAAATAGAAAACGGCTTTTGGGTCTTTCACGACCATCCAGTCTGGGAGATGCTGATGAAAGAGGGTGATCCACTCGTTTTCGGGGGTTGCGAAGTAGAACGGACTCACAGCGAGCGGGACGAGGTATCGCATCAGTCCTGAGGACGGGATACCGGATGCAACCAGCATCATCCCCCAGATAACGAGGAGTTCACTGCCTTGCAACTCGGTGCCGGGTTTCAGTCGCTTGAGAAGTGTATTGACACCGAGGATGAAAACCAGCATGACGAAGACGACTGCGATCGGCAGGTGGTTCCCTGCGAGGTAGGTGCCGCCGACGTGAAAATCGTTATATGGAGTGGCGAGGCATTGGCATATCACCGCCACCATGCCGATAAGCACGCTCCGCGCTGTGATACTGTTATAAGTGGCGTAAGGCGTTTGTGGAAGGTTCTGTGAGGTGGAAGGAGGTGTCATACGGGGTGAATTAGGTAATTGTGTAACCAACAGAATCGGTCCGTAAGTCAAATACGGTTTTCACTGTGGTGGTTTTCCCTGTATTCAAGGCGGTCTGTATGGCGCGTTTGTAGTCTCGCAGCGGAAAGCGTCTGACCACCAGTGGACGCAATTGTGCTCCCATTTTTTCGAGGAGCTGCATGCCGAGTGCGAAGGTATGAATCTGTTCCCCGTTGTGTGTTTCAATTCCATAAGTATAAGCACCTTCTACTTTCAACTGCTTATACCAAACCGACATCCAGTCGATATTTTTCGGGATTCCCGGCATACCCAGCAGGATGACTTCACCGTTTGCGTGTGTGAAACGGAGCGCATCGTCTATTGTGACACTTGAACCGATACAGTCCAAGGTGACATCTACACCCCCAATTAATACCTGTTGTCCCAACTCTGGTTGATACGATTCTGAACCTGTGAGTTCACAGAATGCTGTATACCGACCGCTATTCGGCGATATTACCTCATTTGCACCGAGGTCAAGTGCCAATTGCTGTTGGTGTGGATACTTGGCGAAGATAAGAATCCGGTTTTGATAGCCGAGCATCCGAAGTGCTGCGACAGTGAGCAGCCCGATCGTGCCACCACCTATGATACAGATGTTGGCTGCTGTAGCGTATTCTGACTTCAAAACGCCGTGTATCGCACAGGCAAAGGGTTCGAGTAGCACGGCAACTTCGTCTAAGACCTCATCCGGAACAAGATGGAGTTGTGCTTGATGTGCAAGCACATATCGACTCCAGCCACCACCTGTATCGCGACAATAACCCGTTTGAACGCCTTCGGAGATGTCTCCTTCTGTGATATTTTCGCAGTTAGTGAAGTGGAGGTTTTGGCATTGGTAGCACGGTGGCGAAATCCCTCTCACCTTACATGAGAGTGCCGGTTCAATCACCACCCGTGCCCCGATAGGGAAACCCTCCACTGCATCACCGATCTCCGCAATTTCCCCGACAATCTCATGTCCTAACACAAAAGGTGTTGATGTGAACGGCGAGAAATACGGACTTCCTTTTGAAGTGATCGTAGCCAAATCGGAGCCACAAATACCGCTGAGTCGGGTCTTGACTTTGACCCATTCAGGGGTTGGCAGTTCTGGCTCCGGGATGTCAACGAGATGTACACAGGAGAACGGCGACGTGTAGAGACCCCGCCACCGTTTCCCAAGGTAGCGCATCGCGAGATAACGAGGGATGCTTTTGTTATATTGAACGGCTTCCACTATAATAATTCTCGGTTGTCAGTTGTCAGTTGTCAGTTAAAGAAGGGGCTTGCTTAACCAATACTTCTTGTGCCTGATAGTTGACAACTGCAGACTATTCTTCAACTACCTCGCAGCTTTGGACAATTATGATTTCATCACGACTGCCCTTTAACGATCCCGCCTATGGATAGAATCAATTAAGCGTTTGCTTCGGACTGGTAGTACCCCATCAGAATTTCCGCGACTTCGGGGCGTGCGATTTCTGGTGGGGGTGGTTCGCCAGCGGCGAGCATCTCACGCAATTGTGTCCCAGAGATGCTGAAGTAGTCGCCTGCATCGTGCGGGTTGTCGCTCATCATGATGATTGCATTGCGCTTTTTGCTCCATACGGTGAAATTACCACGGAAGATACCGATTTCGAGTGCGTCTTCAGGAATTGTGTCGAAAATCTCCTGTGCATCGAATGCGCCGTAGTAGTCGCCTGCGCCTGCGTGGTCGCGTCCGACGATGAAGTGCGACGCACCGCAATTCTGACGGAAGACGGCATGGAGGAGTGCCTCTCTCGGTCCAGCATAGAGCATATCGAACCCGTAACCGGTGATAGAGACGGTATTTTCGGGGAAATAGTGTTCCACCATCGTACGGATGCAAGCATCACGAACAGCAGCGGGAATGTCCCCAGGCTTTAGCTTACCGAGGAGCATATGAATTAGAATACCGTCGGCATTGACTGCCTCTTGTGCGATTTTGCAGAGTCCCTCATGGGCACGGTGCATCGGATTCCGTGTCTGGAAAGCGACGACTGTATCCCACCCGCGCGCAGCGATATCCTCACGAATCTCGACGGCTGTGCGGAAGGTGTCCGGGAAATCTTCTCGGAAGTAAGAGTAGTTCAACACTTCGATTGGACCTGAAAGGACGTTATCTCCAACGTCGGCGAAAGCAGGGACACCCGGATGTTCGGGGTCGGTGGTTCCGAAGGTCTTTTCAATGAGAAGTTGTTTCTGTGCTGTTGAGAGCGTTTCAATCGCCGAAACCTTCATAATCGCGAGTGGCGGGTTGCCTTCAACGTTCGGATCGCGGAGCGCGATGCTGTCAGCGTTCTTTACTGCATCTGTGAGCTGTTCGGACGGAACAATGTTCATCACGGGGACAGGCCAGAAGAGGCCGTTCGGCAATTTCATATCCGCGGCGACACTTGTCGCTTCAGCGATGTTCATATAACCCGTGAGCGGTGTAAAGTAACCTGATGCGAGCATAACGGCTGAGGCAGCTGCACCAGAAGAGAGCAAGACAGACGGAAGTTGTTCCGCCGCTTTTATCAGTTCCGCACGCTGGGCATCATCCGAAACGTAGAGTGGGTTTAAGGTTTCGGCGCCATGTGGTTTAATCATTCAATCAATTCTCCTTTGAGATTTGTGATAATCTGCGATAGAATTTGTAAGTAGCAGGTTATTCTGTTTCGGTGGTTATCTGTTCAACTGTACAACCGTTCCATATCCAAAAATGGTTTTTGCTGTTTCTTTCACGTTCAATCTGTACCCGTTTTTGGGGTGTGAAGATGACTTGGGTAAGGTAACCGTCGGTGACTTCTACTGTATAGGAATGCTTATTCTCTTCATTGTCTGCCTTTACAATAAAATTTTTGAGGATTCGTGTATCGTTTGCTATTAGGTTGACTGTATGTGTAGCGTTTTTTGCACCAGAGAAGGTGTTGGTTACACGGTACGTGCCTTTGGGCAGATCGAGCTTGAAAGCAGCATCTTCTTTCCCCCAGATAGCATCCCTTGCTAACGGACCCGCACTCGCTGGTCCATTGTAGGCTTCACGCGGTGAGATTCTCTTGGCATCGATTCGCGAATCCCTATGATTCCACTCAGTGTCCCACCCGAATTTACCGGTCTCGTACATTGTCTTTGGTCCGATAGGGTGATGATTCGGTGCTGTTTGACCGTTAGTGGGTTGCATATCGAAACGGATGACAAGGTTTCGTGTTTCTGACTGACTCCAGAGGTCGTGTACAGGGCCTGGTGCAAGTTTCCTTTTGAAGAGTTTGAGATTTTTTGTCTCATGGATGATGTCGTAATTGCGCTTAACGTCTGCAAAATCCTCAGATTCTGGGTAGAACCAAGCGACGATGTAATCTTCGGTGATATAATTTAATTCGACGCTTTCTTGGTTGTTACGGTTTACTGGAAAATAGTCAAAGTGGGCTTCATAGTTAAGGAGATGCACTATATCATCAGCATATACACCATAAAATGCTGTGGAATGCACAAACGGTGTAACATATTTAACTTTCCCCATCGCATCCGATTTATGCCAATCTGGGCTGCGATGCCTAAATGTCGTATGCGGTTCTATCAGACGCGCTCCAGAGACAAGCTCGGCAATCTCTGGTGCAATGCGTCCATGGTCATAAGCCGTTCTTCCGAAATGGAGTAGACTGAAAACGATAAGACACGCTGCGATACCGTAGCGAGGGAGTTTATGCATGTCTGGAATTAACCACGCTGCCAACATCAGCAGAATATAGAGATGGATCCTATCATTGATCCAGCCGCCGGGACCGTAACTCCACGGTGCCCTGATGAACATATAGGTAAATACGATCGCAATGAGTAGAAAAGCATCGGTCTGTTTCACCCACTCTTTTCGGTGAATCCGATAGCCAATGGAAACAACAATTGCTATGCCTAATACAGTGAGAAGGAAATAGTTGACAGGAACGTGCCAATCGCTGAAATAGACGATTGATTTAACACCGAGAAAGTATTCCCAAATCCACTCCATACCGCGATGGTTACCCTGTGGATGCTTTTTCAGGCTCTCAAGATAGTATTCTATCAGGACGAAGTATACCGGCACCATGTAGAGAGCGAAGTGGAAAAGCGGTTTGAGACGTATAATGAATTCTCGAAACCATTCGGCATGCCGTTCGCGCCACGCCGCTGCTAATGCGCTACCACCCCATATACAGCCGCCTGCTATAGAAATCCCTAAAACAATAAGCCCGTAAGAGGCGATATGTGACAGATAGGTCAGCAGTAGTAACACATAAAGCCATGCCAGTTGTTTTACCTGCATGGCCTCTTTATATTTCCACCAAAAGCCGAAACTGAAAAAGAAAAACGAAATACTGAGTGTGAAGTTGTAAAATCCCATGTAGAGCAGATAGTTATAGGCAAAAGGGAAACCGAGCCAAGCGTACACAAACTTTCCTGCTCGATCTTTGTGGACGGCGTTGAGGAAATAGAAGAAAGCGATCGGTATCATGCCAATCGCGATTGAGAGAAAAACCTTTTCTGTAATGACAGGCGGAAATATGTGGAGAAGTGCTGCCAGCATAATATGGGACAACCAATTCGGGAAGATCGTGATATTCAGCTGCCATGCATCCCGCATCTTATAGTTTTCGTGTTGGGCATACTCGTTGAGTACTTTGGCATTATAGACGTGGCTGACACCGTCTTGGGAGGGGAAATAGGCGAAAATCCATAATGGAAGGAGGTGTAATACCAACAGCACTACAAATAGGTGTTTCCATGACAAGTTTTTCCAGTCGAACATGTTTTCTCTCCGATCTATCTATGCACTACCTAAGCCTGAAAGTTCTCTCTGAAGTAGAGACAGTGTTCTGTCAGTGGGCAGCGTTCACACAAAGGTTTTCGAGCATCGCAAATGCGTCTGCCGAAATAGATTAAATTCATGTGGAACGGATACGCTTTCCCTGCTGGTATGATTGGTGGTAACACCTGATGCGCTTTCTCTGCACTACAATTTGACGGAATCAATCCGAGACGTTTGGAAATCCGTAGTATATGTGTATCGACCGGAAATACCTCCCGACCACAAGCGAAAGAGAGTGTAACAGAAGCGGTTTTGATCCCGATGCCTTTGTGCTGACACAAAAGTGCCAATGCCGCCTCCGTTTCCATGTCGTGGATGAATTCTAAAGAGAGTTGTCCGTGTTCGGTTTTTAACCATGTGAGAAAGTTTTTTATGGTATAACTTTTCTGGTTTCCCAATCCGGCAATTTTTATTTCCGCCTCTATCGCCTTGACATCGGCGTGCAAGACATCTTTCCATGTCGGAAAGCGTTCTTTGAGCTTCGCGTACCCCTTATCGCGGCTCACATCTGTCGTGTTTTGCGATAAGATCGTTAAAATAAGACATTCCAGCACATCTCCTGCGCCGTCGCGGGTTGGCACGCCGAGTAAATCTTCCAATGTTTCTGATATGAGTTCGGCTTTCTGTTTAAGGTCCAATTGTCTTCTTCCGATTATTGTATTTTAAAATATTATACCACAAAAAGAAAAAATAGCAACGCCTTTTACACATTCACCCAGACTCATTTAGTTTTTTATGTTTTCGTTTGTTTTTCAACTGCCTCTTCTGCGGGAGCGAGTTGTACTCGCGATCTTCGGATCAAACTGGCTAAAAACGCCGACTGCTGGCTGCTGACCGCCACAAGCCGATTAAAAGAGAAACCGATACATCGGTTGGTCAAGGGCAATGGATAAAAGACTCCAAAACGCTCCTATCACGAACTCGCCGAGCACAATGCCGAGGAAAAATGGGACGGCTTTCCGATGCAATCGGATACCGCCATATTTCAGGACGAGCCACTTGAGTAGCCACCCCACAAAGATTGAACCTATCATCGGATTGATCGCCCAACTCCCAGAGATAGCGTAGCCGACAGGGTGTAAATTCCACCAGAGGAAGCGCATCCGCATTGCGGCGAGGAGTAGCGTCAATCCGAATCCGAATGTTGCGAAACTGATTGCTGGTACGTCTGGCGGTGCGGTGTAAGTTAACCATGTCTCTAATCGGTTGAAAGATTCGCGTCCGAATCCTGCGAAACCGCCTTCCGAATAATACATGGACAGGTATGCCCAGAACGAACCGAGCGCGCCTAATGCGGAAGCCAACATCATGATGAACGCAAACCGCCGGATCGGTATATTCGCACCTTCAGCCAATTTGAAGCCTTCGAGTTGGTGTGGCATGGCGTGTGAGCGGTGTGCGCGATTCAGACAGTAGAGGTAGGCGAACCCTGTTAAGTTCGTCGCGCCTAATCGGCGGATACCTAATAGCCGCGGTAACATTTCATCGGGGCCGATAAAATGTAGGTCGTGTACTGGCGAGCCGAGTTCTGCACGCAAGCGCGTAATCGCGATTGCAATCGCATACCAGATCGCGAAATAGACGATGATGACCCAAAAGTTCATACCCATCTTGAGACAGAATCCGACGATGAATGCTGCGCCACCGAGCAGTCCGATAACAATGAGTCGATATGAAACGGGTTCGTCTGCCTTCGGAGATATGAGTTGGCGTGCCACTCCTTTCAGGTAGCGTCTGCTCATCCAGATGGCGACGACGCAAAGCCCCAAGTATGCCCCGTGCGACTGTTCTGCTTCATAAGGGAAGCGCGGCAGCCCACGCCACCCGGCAATGACACCTAACAGCCGTTCCGCCCGCCATATCAACCAGAACGCCCAACAAGAGAAGGAGAGGTCCAACGGTATGAAGAACGAAAGCCCGATACCGAAAGGGAAGACACCGATCGGACTCCAGCCAATCCCGCTCCACGGACGTTCTGTAAAAATTTGCCGCAGATCATATAACTTTCCGCCGAGACTTGGAACGGCAGGGAACAGAAAATTTAACCCGTTAATGATGTCAATGGTGACCCCGATTGAGAGTCCGAGCCACATCCACGGTGATCGGAAAAATCGCCGACTCCGAGTTGTCATCTCAAACGGCAACTGGATGATCGGATAACTCAGCCGCTCCGATTCAACCCACTGCCGCCGGAAGAGTAGACTCAGGCAGAGCATCACGAGGTGGATAGCCAGAATAAAGAGCGTCCACCAGACGATTGCTGGCAGCCAAGCGGTTAAGTAGCGCGGTTCATAGATGCTTGCGAACCCGTTATAATATCCATCGAGAACACGCTTATCACTAACAGCCAACCACTGCGGAATATGGAGATGAAACAGGTTCGCCCAATCGTTTTCGGGTGTCGCAAACCAGTGTGCGTGCCCGATAAGTGGCATGAGCACGAGGAATCTATCAACACCGGCGAGTCCCGCGCCGACTGAGATGCAAGTGTAGATAACCAGCAACTCTGCCCGGTTGAGTATCAGCGCGCGATGCAACCGACGTAAGAGCATCCCGATGCCTAATAAAATTAGAATCGTGATAACGGCATTGTAGAAGAGCGAAACCTGCGTTGGACTTCCGCCACCACGCATAATTGAGACGGATACCCACCAACAGTTGGCAGGTACTAACACGCAAACAAGGAGTATCGTGAATGGTCGAATTTTGAGATCTTGGGTTGGAACGTTGTTCACCTTCTTTCGAGAAATAACGGTAATATTCTACATCATTTTTCGCTTTTAGACAAATAATTTTCGTGGTTGCCAGCGGAACAGCGATCAGTAGCAGTGCCTTTCAATTGTCCAATAGTTTCAATCTTTCGCGTAAACGCTTCCATGTAGAAGCACTCTCCGAATCGCGACTGCTTCGACAAAAACGACGGAAAACCGAAAACTGAATGGCTCTGGGGCAGTAGCAGTAGCATTCAATTTTAAGAAATTATTGGATTGGATGTCTTTTTTTTCAGGATCCGGTGCGAAACGCTGCGACAGGCTGCGAAAATTTCAGCGGTTTTTTAAAAAACATAACATATATAAAGTATTAACGCCTGCGAAAATACACCAAAAACCTACAATTGAATGACCTTGGGGGCAGTGGCAGGGTGATTTAGTTTTAAGGATTTATTGTGTTTCAGGTCTTTTTTAAAGATCCGGTGCGGTTAGGAAACCGCACCTACCGGGCTTGGGGTCCGAAAATTTGATAAGAAAATGGAAAACTAAATAACCCTGGGGGCAGTGGTCAATTGAATTGCTTGTTGAGAGATAATATGATATAATCAAGTAAGCACGGAAGATACAGGGACACCAAAAATATCTAACGAAGATTTTCGTGTGCTGACGAAAGTCTCTCGCTTATGACAAATATCACAAAGGCTTGGAAACCGATGCAGCTGAGCAAACGTAAAAGAATTGTTATTATGAGTCTAATCGGACTTACTGGGGTTATTATTTTGCTATCCGTTATTTATCGCCAGACGGCGTTGTGGGAGCCGGAGCAACACCTGATTACACTGCTTCCGAAATCTCCGGTCTGCTATCTGACACTCAAGGAGTTGAAAGGGTTGGTTGAGACTTTCAACCGTAGTGAATTCGGAAAACAGACAGCGGAAATGCCACTCCTCGCTGAAATTCGGGAACAACGTTGGTGGAAAGAACTTGTGTATCAAAAACTGTTATGGGAATATGAGATGGGGGGCAGACTCGACCTTAAGATGGTCACCGGCTATTTTGGTGAAGAGACGATTCTCGCTGTTTACCAACGCGAAGGCGAATTCACGTTTCTTCTCATCGCTGCAGTGGGTGGCGCGGAAAAACTCAGTATTGAGGCGATGACTGCAACGGATGCGATCAATCCGGGGTATAAACGCATACAAAACCGATATGGCGAATTCACGATCAATACCATTACAGGGTATCCACGCGATTTTAGTTATACCTTCATCGGGAGAATTGGGATATTAAGCCTCGACCCTACGCTGTTGATAGAGACGCTTGACATCTATAATACGAGGCTTCCTGAAACGAAAAAGGAAAAAAATAGACAAGACTTCCTCGCGGAGCACCCGATGAGGACAGAGATTCAGGAAAACTATCGCCAAGACAAAAGCACCGGATATGCAGATATAAAACAGATCGCCCCTATCCTGAATACTGTTCAGTCTAACGCTCTTATTAAACAGATTTATGGAATGTTTGAAGGGACAGACTTCTGGACGTTTAGCAATCGGTATGAGGATGGCGTAATTATTTCACAGCATCATCTCCGCAAGCGCATAGATACTAACCAGAGTAAGCTGCCTGCTGCAGATGACGCAAAACCGTTCCGCGCTTTTCCTGAACAGACTGCTTTTGTCACTACGTTTTCAGTTCCGAATCAGCAGATGCAGGAACTCTTCGGCAATATTGATCTTTCCCAAGTTTTGGGGACAGACTTGACTGTGATGTTAACTGCTCCTGAACCTGGTGAGGTAACGGTAGTACCTTCACTGGTTCTGATTACGCATGCTAAGGCTCCTGAGGCATTGAAGGGCGTATTAGATATTGTGAGACAGGGAAAAATTTCTGTCGCCGGTCAGCAGCTTAAATTCCTTGAGCCGCAAGATTACAACGGTGTCCCCGTTCAACCCGTGCAACTCCGTCTCAATTTTCTGTTGGCAGTTGCAGGCGGATATGCGATCGTTGATGACTATTTTGTCTTAGGCACAACAACTGCCGGATTAAAGGCTGTGATTGATACGGTAATGGGTAAAACGTCTGCCTTGAGTGATGTAATGTTTCCCACAGATATGGACGGTGTTCAGGTATTCATTCAGCCCGAACTGCTTGTACCGGAGTTGAGACGTTTCCTGCCATTGGTTACTGTGCTTGCTTCTCTTACGGGACAGGAATTGGATGCGTCCTTGACACGGCGTATCACTGAGAATCTGTTTCCCTTAGAGTTCCTCGGTCCGATTTCTGCTTCGGTGAATTTTGGGGAACAGAATGTGGATGCTGAGGTACGGATTGTTTTGGAGAAGTAATCCTCTTGCTTTAGGGATTGATATGACATCTGGTAGTTTTTGTGGTATTCTTAATTATACACAGAATGAAGATAAGGGGGTTTACAATGGAAAAAGAAATGCTTGAAGCTATTACCCAACGGTTAGACCGATTGGAAAAGATCGTTGCGGAGATGGATCAGAAACTCTCTTCGGTTGTTGAGGAAGCGGGACCAAATCCGCCAAAGGATTTTGAAATGCAAAACGACAACCAAGATGATAATATCGGTACGAAAGTGATTGCAGAAGTATTCAAAAAAATGGGAATCTCAGAAGATTTTGAACTTAGACCGATTGAGGAACTTCATGAGAGTATGAAACAACATGGGATTCATGCTGAGGACAACGAGTTTAGTCGTGCGATTATCGAAGAACGGGAGAAATAACATTGTACCACTTCTATTTCGATGCAAGCGCGCTCGTTAAACGGTATACTCGTGAATCTGGCAGTGAGAAAATGCTCTTTCTTTTTCGCAATGTGCCTTTAGGACGTTTGTTGTGTTTAACAATTGGTGCAATAGAGGTCTTTTGGATCTGTATTCGTAAAAAGAATGACGGCCGCATCACGATTGGTGAATTTACTCAAGCTATCGGACATTTAGAGCATGAAGTCATCAATAATCAATCAAACTTTAGGAAAATCTCGGTTCCCGATTCGCTTGTTTGGAACTCAATAGATTTGATTGAAACCTATTCTCTCAACAGTGTTGACGCATTGGTTTTACGTTCCGCTTTAGACACTGCAACAGAACTTCGCAGTACAGGCGATAGGCTGGTGCTCGTTGCCTCGGATCAACGCCTTCTCCGAGCGGCGCGTGCGGAAGGCTTGCAAATTTTCAACCCCGAACTGGACCCACAACAGACACTCACAGATTGGATAACGTAATATATGAAAGCAAAGATCGGTATCGGTATCATAAGTTTCGCGCATGGACACGCTAACGCCTATTGTAACCAAATGAAGGCGTTTGACGATGTCCAACTTGTCGCATGCTGGGACGACAGTGTTGAACGCGGCGAAGCTGCAGCAACGCAATACGGCATGAATTATTCACCGCATCTTGAGGATGTTATCAACCACCCCGAAATTCACGCTGTTATTGTAACCTGCGAAACAAATCGGCACGCGGAGATGGTGGAAACAGCGGCATCAGAAGGAAAGCACATTCTCTGCCAAAAACCGATGGCACTCACTTTGGAGGATTGTGATCGAATTGCAGCGGTCGTAGAGAAGACCGGGGTCAAGTTTATGATGGGTTACCAGATGCGGCGCGACCCAGCGAACATAGCAATGAAAGAATTGATTGACAGCGGCGTGTTGGGGAAAATCGGTGTGTTGCGCCGCCGACACTGTATCAACGCGTTGTTTAGCGAGGCTTTTGTGACGGGACCCAGTCGCTGGCATATTGATCCGGAGAAGAACATGGGGATGTTCATGGACGATGCCTCGCATGCGACCGATTTTATCTATTGGATGCTCGGTAAACCGACGAGTGTTATTGCTGAAATTGATAACATTTTGACGGATGTCGCACCTGATGACACGGGGTTGGCTGTCTATCGATTCGCCGGTGGAGAGATGGCGATTTTACTGAATACGTCTGTGACGCTCGCCGGTGAAAATACGACTGAGATTTATGGTGATCAAGGTGTGGTCATACAGAACTATGGGGACGCTCCTTCGTGTAATATCCCGCGCTCGGCAGATGCCGTTGCGCTTAGGTTGTATACACGCGATGAACCGACATGGAAGGACCTCGGTATTCCTATTCCGGATGGGCACGGTGAACGGATTGCCGGTGTGCCGCGTCCGTTTATTGACTGTCTGAAGAACGACACAGAACCCGATGTCACAGTAGAGGATGGACGGGTTACGGTGGAAATGATTTTGGGCGCGTATCGCTCTGCGCAAGAGGGACGGCGCGTTACATTTCCACTCTAAAGATGGAACTCTTATAGTAAAATCTAAAATATTAGACATTTTCAGGGAGAGCAGGCCGCTCTCCCTTCTTTATTGGCAAAGTTTGATGAAGATTAAGGCTTTGTAGTTGATTGGACGATTGACCATACACCGTCGATCGGAGAGTTTTGTAAGCACGCCTACCGATAGATCTCTCTATTTTCTTTTCCAGGAAAATAATAAAATCCCTAAAGTACCCATACCAAGTCGTGCAACGCGGTGATCTAATCACTGCATTTTTTTCACATACTTTCCATTTTTTCACGCTAATTCTGCATTTTTTGCGTATCTGCGGTAGAAAAGAGGTTGCAAGCAGGTTATTTTTTATTTTTTTATGATGAAAGCAAAAGTCATTGCCTACTTGGATAAGCTTAGTGTGTCCCTATATTTTACACGAATAAGAGTAGGAACCCTTTGGAATTTTGGCGTAGATATTGCCCTTTAATTAAAGGCATTGGCACAAAACTTGCTTACTAAAACAACAGTGTTGATGATTTCAACACAAATATTGTGTTTCAGGCAGAGCATCAACACAGAATTGTATCTATAAATGGCAGCGAGATTGAGTATTAGGTGTTTCAATAGCTTGATCTTGTGCATTAAATGCTGGAGTCAACTCACGGTTATTAATCGGTCGAGTTGTCCCCTAAATGATTAGAGGAGAAATTATCAAGCGTATGAGATTTTTCATTTTACTAACGGTCCTACTTGCTCTGGTCAGTTGTAATAGTCAACAAAAACCTATAACAGATATGGTTATGGGCGCGATGATGGACGAACCTTCGACAGAAACTGTTCCAATAGGGGAACCTGACGGATTTCCAGAGATAACAATCCGCCCAGTCCATCAAGCTTTACAACCTGGCACGTATCGCATAACTCTTAACGGTTTCGTGCAGAGCCACTCCCGCCTTGCGTCAGTTTACATCAGTAGTGACAGTGGTGATGTGTTAGATGTTCTGAGTATCAAATTCGACCCTCAACCTTGGATATTTACCGAGAATAATGAGCTGGTTGTTCGTATTGGAGAAGAAGTCGTTGTTGGGGTTAGTAGTGGTCCCAAAACATTTACCGAGGAGCTCGGTGCGGAAACACGCAACGTTATTGAATATGAGGGGATTGCTATTGCGAATCTGACACGCTCTCATATTGTTTTTAAACCATCACCACCCATAGAGCCAATACCTGAATCCAAACCTGAACCTGAGCCCGAACCCGAACCCGAACCCGAGCCTGAACCCGAGCCTGAACCTGAGTCTGAACCCGAGCCTGAACCTGAGTCTGAACCTGAGTCTGAACCTGAACTCGGATCATTCGGCAAGAACGATGGGGTAATTGTCAAGAACACGCTAAATATTGGACTTCGAATTCGGAATGCTCCAGGTGGCACTCAGATTGGCGGCATGTTTAACGGTGAAACAGGCACGATCATTTCCGGTCCCGAAATGGCTGATGGGTTGATCTGGTTTGAGATTGAATGGGATCGACCTGTTAAAGACCGCAGAAGTGGGTGCGGAGATAGAGATATTTGTGTTGGGTGGAGCGTTGCGGTTCTCGGAGATGGGACTGAAGTACTGGCTCCGCTGAGATAACAGTATAAACAGACGCTACTTCGGTGTTAACTTAGACGAATCGTATTTATGAGGTAAACTCTCAGAAGTTCTTGTGCTATCACGGGCTATTTCGGCGCATGATGCTGAGAATTTGACCTGTCATGCCGGTAGCAGGGGATTGCGTCGCGAGGAAAAGTGCCGATGCAACAACCTGCTCCGGTTCCTTCCACGGATCGCTTTGTGCTCTGAAAGTTCCTGAATTTTCCCAAGCGGGTTTTGAAAGTTCTGTTTTCACGGGACCCGGGATAAGGACGTTCGCGATGATGCCATCTTCCCAGACTTCTTCAGCAATTGATTGTGTCAATCCGTGCAGTGCCGCTTTAGAAGCACAGTAGACGCTTAGATTTGAACGTCCGACCTGTCCCATTCCAGAGCCAACATTGATGATATTCCCGCTGCCTTGCTGCTGCATGATTGGTAACGCGGCGCGGCAACAATGCACAACGCCCATCACATTAATCTGCCATCCCTGTTCCCACTCTTCATCGGTAGAATCTAAAAATAAGCCTCTCGGATTGATACCGGCGTTGTTGACGAGAATGTCTATCCGTCCGAAATGCGCTACGGTCTTCTGGACGAGGTGTTCCACTTCTTCGCGGATTCGTAAGTCGGTTGGCAGGGCGAGGACTTTGCCACCTTGTGCTGCTATCTCTGTAGCGACTTTATCGAGTTGGGCACTGCTCCGCGCAGCGATGACGACGCTCGCACCTTCGGCTGCATAGGCGATGGCGACAGCTCTACCGATGCCGCGACCGCCACCCGTGATAATAGCGACTTTGTCTGTGAGTTGCATGATGGATTCCTTCTAAAAGTACATTTATAAATTACTTTTGGCGTTCCGCTGTCATTGTGTACGATGCCACATATTAATCAAGCGCGTCAAGTGTGAGCGGCCGGCTTTAACTTTCCGTTCTAAATCTTTCGCGAGTCCAGAGAGTAAGTCTGTCCCAGCTTTCTTGGCGTTTTCTACTTGTTGTTTGAGTTGATAGGTGCGTCCCATCTTGAGTCGGTTTATCTCTAAACGCAATTCGCTCGCTGCACGATTCAGGCTTCGGAGTTCCGCTTGTAATGCTGCCCGTTTTTCGGCATCTGTTTTTTCAGAGATGTCTGATTCCGTTTCACCAAGACTTAACCGTTCAAGAGTTTGAATGTCGTGTTCCTGATATGCTCGGTTAACAAGTGGCATCAACTGTTCTCGTCTGTGCTGTTCTTTGGTATCTATGGCTTTGTCGGGGTGGTACCGTTTGGCGAGTTTACGGTAGAGGTTTTGCAGGTGTTTTGCCTTAGGTGCAGGGACCTCGTTTTCTTCAGGGATAGGTTGTGAATCGTCTGCTTCCTCGTATGCGTCAACCCGTGCGCGGCTTGTTCTAAAACAAGATTCTACACGCGCCTCTATCTCCGCCTCGCTCACATTTTCTCGTCGCAGTTGTAGCCGAAGGGTATATTCCTTCGTTTCAAGTTCAACTTTGTCAAGTTCGAGGTAGTGGTGGCTGATATGGGCATTGTATCGGCGCTGAAATACGTCAACTTCTGACTTGAGTGTTTCGATCGTTACGGTGAGTTCTTCTACCTGCTCCCGTTTTGCTTCAATAGCATTGAGTAGCCGAGCCGTCTCCTTGTCGTGGATAGTATTGATGTGAACTAAGGCGGTAGGTTTCATAGGAATTTCCCGTCGCGTAGCGAAAGCGGATTGCTTTGTAAACGGGTGCGCGCTGGAAAGCGCGCCTACGGTTACCTTGACGAGTGCGCGGTCGAAAACCGCGCCAACAAGTCTCTATTTAGAAAACTACTTTTTCCGATAGGTGATACGTCCTCGCGTAAGGTCATAAGGGGATAATTCTACGGTCACCTTGTCGCCGGGCAAAATTTTGATAAAAAACTTCCGCATCCTGCCGGAGATATGGGCAAGGATCTGATGTTTATTATCCAACTCGACGCGAAACATCGCATTGGGTAAAGGTTCCACGACGGTGCCTTCAACCTCTATTTTGTCCTTTTTAGAAGGTTTTTGTTCCTCTTCTTCCACTTGGACTTCAGTATCGAGACTCGCATCGGTGTCCTTTTGCTTTTTCGGTTGTGACTTCCGCTTCCTGCGCGGTGGATTCGCGTACCGCGTCTGCGGCTTTCGTTTGTTTCCTGAAGGTCTGCGATTCACAGTATAAATCTCCTTTTGTGTAGGTGCAGTACAGATCGTCCTCACTCCGAGGAACACGGTAATCACCTACGGGTTGGTGTACTTACAAAGCACACCTATTATTCGTCTTCAAGGCTAAAATGTTTTCCTGCTTCAACAACAAGTTCTTGGAAGTAATCGGTAGCGAGTTGCAATTGCGTCTCGGCATCCGCTTTGTCTGTACTTGTTGAGACTAAGTCGACGGGCATAGTGCTTCCGTCCGCTTTGCGGAGCGAGACATACGCCTTTAGGTAGACATCTGGGTGGCGTTCCATCACTTTTTGCATCAGTGGTGAAACTTCGGCTTCAAACATGCTAACATAAACCCGCGCTGTGGTGATTTCTGCGCGGTAGCGTTCAGCGATCAACGGTTGAATATGGGTTTCAAAGATAGCTTTCATCTCACGAGGTGGGCCGGGCATCATCATGATTGTTGATTCTTTGTGTTCGACACTGATGCAGGGTGCCCAACCTGCTGGATTCTGAAAGACAATAGCGGTTTCTGGTATTGTTGCCATTTTTGTGAGTGCTTCACTGATGACATCATCTGTTGACATCTCGCGGCGTTTCCGAAATTCGGCGATGGTCTCTTCGCTCACGACAGGTTTCGTACCGGTGAGAGATGCTACAACCTCGACAGTCATATCATCGGGTGTGGGTCCGAGACCTCCTGTTGTGAGGATAAGAGACGTTTCCCGTTTAATCGCGGAATCCAATGCTTCAGACATCTCCTCGGCGTTATCGCGTAGCATCGTAACCCTGCGTAATTCCCCACCGATCTGAAGAATCTGCTGCGCAATCCAGTGAGCATTGGTATCCTGAATCTGTCCGAGTACTAACTCTGTGCCGATCGAAAATAGTTCAATTGCCACACGCTCCTCCTTTTACAGTGCCTGTTTGAGAAACTCAAATGCCCCGATACCGTAGAAACTATGCCCCGCCTCAAACACCTCGAATCCGAGTTTGTCGTCGGCACTGAAGCAGTTGAAAATTGCTTTTGCTTTGTTGACCGCAAATCGGGTAGCTTCAATCGGGAAAATTGTATCTTCGGTGCCGGATTCAATAAATAATGCGCGTGGGGCAATCAACCCGGCGATATCGTACATCTCTGCATATTGTAACACATTCGGTATGTAGTTGTCTATGCAATGGCTTAGACTCAGGATACTGTCCCGAAAGGTATTGAAATAACCGCTCACGACAGCAGCCTTAATACGTGTATCAATTGCTGCGGTGAAGAAGGTAGTCGTCCCACCGCCAGAGATCCCCATGATACCGAGACGCTTCATATCGACTTCAGGACGGGTTCCTAAATAGTCAAACGCTCGCATAGCATCATAGACCCGCCAGCCTACCATCGTATGTCCTAACAGCAGTGCGGCACCCGCACTCGGTTGGCACGAGGAACTTCCGCCACCTTTTTGATGGGCGACGGCATCGCGACGGTGCCCAAACCCGAATTGTTCGATAGCAAGCACACTGTAACCCTGCGCTAAACATTGGAGCGCGAAATCGTTCTGATAACCGCCCCATTCCGCACGCATGCTACCGTCTTCCTCAATCCCAACGATGTCATCTACACCGCGCCCGTGCCCTGCTAAACAGAGAATCGTCGGGTTTGGCGTTGAACTGTTAAAATGCTTCGGAGAGAGGAAGTAACCGAAAATAACTGAATGCGAACGACTCTTGAATTGCACCGTTTCACGGATATAGTTGGAGAATTCACGGGTCTCCAAGACTTCTGGTTGTAAATCGCATTTGTCTTCTGGAAAGCCGCCGACCAATTCCCTAAGTTTTGCCCGCAGCTCAACCTGCCATACTTCTGCTTCAGCGATAGTTGTCGCCTGAAATGCCAGTTGACGAGGTGTCTCAGCGTATAACTGGTGCGTAAATGCTAAAGTGTCTCTTTCCTGTTCGTGATGCATCGGTTTACCTTCCAAAGTTAGGCTATTTACGGCATTATCGGTTCAGCAGATTCAAAACGAAACCGGTCGCCATCTTCGGATAGAAATAGGTAGATTTCTGTGGCATTATTGAACCTGCCATAGCCACTTCTAAGACCTGTTCTACTGGAGTCGGATTCATGAGGAGCGCGACGCGATCCGCCGTGCATTTCACGTGTGCTACGGCATCATCGGCGTAAGCGGTGTAGCTAATATGATCGGCTAACGTTTCAACTTGGAACATCTCTTTGATAAGGGTTTCTTGAACGAGTGTTACGTCCAATTGGTCGGGTATTGTTGAGTGCGGGATTAGTAAGCGATAGTTATTGTCTGCTGTATACATGCCGACCGCAGCCGATTTCCCCTTCAGTGTATCCAATTTTGCCATAAGGTTTGCTTGTGTGTCAATGTCATGTACTTCAAACACTTCAGGCAGTTTGGTAATAGCATGGGCAATCTGATTAGAACTGAGGTTATCCAGTAGCCGGTGAATGGCTAAAACAGCCAAGCCCGGTGATTCCATCCTGACAAGGTTCACCATCATATACCCGTAGCCGGATAATCCGGTCTGCGCCATTTCATCTTGGAAAGCGAGAGCCGTTTCATAACGGTGATGTCCATCGGCGATGAGGAGTGGTTTTGATGAAAAAAGGTTTTGGATTTCATTGTTGCGTTCTATATCGTCTAAACACCACAATTGGTGTGTGCTTCTAAAGGTCTCAGCACAGTCAATTTCGGGTGGGTTTATATCGGTAAAACTTTCCATTATCTGTTCAATATCACCGGTAGGATCGGCATAAAGGAGGAAAATAGGGCTGAGGTTCGCGTGGCATTCACGCATGAGATTGAGTCGGTCGATCTTCGGTCCGGCGTGCGTCTTTTCGTGTGGTAAGACGACCCGATTTTCAAAGGGTTGCAATTTCACAAGACCGATCAAGGCGCGACGTGTATAATTTTTTCCGTCTGGTGCGCTAAACGACTGGTCATAGATATAATAGCGCGGTGTCGCATCCTGTACGAGGGTCCCATCCGCTATCCACTGGTTCATCAGTGTCGCAGCGCGTGTGTACTGGTTTGCGTCGTCGGTGTCATCATTGTGCGGTTGGCTTAGAATTAAGCGGATAATGTTGGCAGGGTGACGTGCCTCTAAAACGACCCGTTCTTCGGGTTTGATGACATCATACGGCGGTGCTATGACGTTCGCGAGCCCTTCTACCTTGGTCGCTTCGTAGCGTAGCCCGCGAAACGGAATAACTGTTGTTTCCATAAAACTCCTTGGATTAATCCCACAGCCTTGTGCTAAAGTAACGTTCACCGAGGTCATTAAAGACAGTGACGATAACGCCTGCCTGAATTTGTTGGGCGACTTTGTAGGCACCGTACAAGTAGCCGCCGGAAGATTGTCCGACAAACCATCCGCGTCGTGCGAGACGACTGCACATTTCGTAAGCGTTTTCAATCGTCGTGGGGATGCGGCAATCAATCACCGATTCATCCAGAATTGCTGGCACAATATTCTCTGGATCCCCGAGCGGTTTGAGTCCCTCAATACCGGGGAACACCTCTGGTGAAATAGAACAGACTTGGATGTCTGGGTTGTAGCTTTTGAGTCGTCTGCCGACACCGGTGATGGTGCCGCCAGTCCCGACGCCAGCAACGAAGTGTGTGACTTTTCCGTCTGTTTGGTTCCAGATTTCGACACCGGTGGTTTCATAGTGTGCCAGCCAATTGTTTTCATTATCGTATTGCGAATTAAAAAAATACCGTTCAGGTTGCGCTTCATAGCGTCGATCAACTTCCCGTAGTGCCTCATCGTAACCAAGGAGAGCATCGGTATGAATGATATCCGCGCCGTGTGATTGGATGCGTTTTATCCGTTCTTCGCTGGCGTTGTCTGGAATGACAAGTTCGACTTTGTAGCCAAGGGCTGCGCCTATCATAGCATAGGCGATCGCCGCGTTGCCAGAACTGGAGTCGAGAATAACCTTTTCGTGTGTGAGCTCTCCCGATGCAATCGCCTCAGTAAGCATTCTTAAGACCGGTCGGTCTTTGATCGAACCTCCGGGGTTATAGGTTTCTATCTTCGCGTAGATGTCAACATTCGGCAACTCCTCAGCGAAGAGGTCTATCTTCGTGAGTGGTGTCTGTCCTATTATTTGGAGCAGTGGATGTTCTGAAATATTCACCTTTTTAGGCTTTCGCATGCTCATTTAGCGTTATCTATCCTACCTTTTATATTTTTTCAAAGCGATTGAAGATCTTTTAAGCCGCTTGTGAATTAAGTTTTCCATGTAAGTTTTTGCGGTATCGCCACTTAATTGTTTTTTCAAGATAGGCACGACTTCAAATTCGGCTAACCTAAGCGTTGGGTTGAGCCCGTGCAGGGGCGGCAGCCAATCCCGAAACGTGTCGAAAAAAGCACGTTGTGCGGCACGACCATTTGTGTACGGGAAATCCGCAGTGTGTCGCCGGAAGCGTTCTGGTCCTTTTGCGAGGGCTGCAACATGATGTTGTTGACAAAACTGTTTGTATTTTACCGGCACATAACCGAGCGGGATATTTGCAGGATAAAACTGAAACGTCCGCTCCCGAAATTGTGTAAAATGTTGCAGTTCATCAAACTCAAAAATAAAATGATAAGGCTCAGGAAAATAGGCATCCGGAATCAGGTACCCATCGGCTTTTGCCGTTGTGCCTTCCCAGTCGCCTTGTAGTTCAGTGTAGAGCGACATTACCGCATCGTAATGCGCTCCGAAATGTTCACGACTCGGTTTGTTACGGAGCCAGTCAAACTGCGCGCGGCGTTCCGCTGTTGTTCCAAAGACCTCTTCTACCAATGCAATGATACCCACCTCTAACCGCATGAGATACCCGGATGCTTTTTATCTGTGGACGAATGGAGCATTCTTCAAAAGAGTTTGTGTCGATTTTATACGGGGTCAATATCCAGATCTTTTAGTGTATCCCCATTTGTTGTATTAATTAGGCTTGCGAGGTAATCTCGGTCGCGTTGGAGTGCCTCTAATTTGTTATCGCCGTGGACAAACTCGACTTCGAGGTAACCGTCATAATTAGCATTCTTGAGGATTTCAACGATTCGGGTGTAATTCACGACCCCATCGGCGATTGGACACGCTTTGCCGGTTTCGTCAAAATTTTGTGCATGGACGTTTGCGATGTGTGGCGCGAGTTTTTCAGCAGCGGCGTGTGGTTCGTCGGCGTCTGACCGTGTGAGGGGTTGATAGTAGGTTTTCAGCGCAGGCAGGTTAACCGCTTCAATTGTCTCTAAGATGGTTGCGGCGCTATCGGTGAGATGGTTGTTGTGCATTTCCAATCCGAGTTGGATATTGCGGAAATTTGCCCACTGTGTAATACTCACCAATCGAAAGAGGATCAGACGTTTATCGGCAGCGGGGATTGACCTTGAGGCACCACCACCCGACCATATTCGGACAAGGTCGGTGCCTAAGTCGTGCGCTATTTTAAAGGCTGCTTCAAAATGTTGTTGGTGGAGGTGCATTAAAGGATCAACATACGACCCGAACGCCGAGATAGTTAATCCTTTCCGTTGCGCCATTTCCCTGACGTTTTTGGCGTAGTTTTCGTCGTAGTCCTCGGGTAAATGCGGTGGTTTCCCCCAAAGTTCTATGCCATCAAAACCGTAATCCGCTGCAATGTCTATAACCTCTTCCAACGGTTTTTCCTGAAAAGCGATGGTGCATAAACCTAATTTCATAGTTTTCACCTATTATCTTTTATTATGTATAAATAGGATACCACAGGTTTGAACGGATTGCAAGAAAAGTTGCTTAACGAAGGCGAAGATGTAAAACCTTTGACACAATTTAACAGATATGCTATACTTGTCAAGATTTTTTATGTATACTGATGGATGTGTTGAGAGCGAAATAGTGTCCCAAATTTTAAAATCTCTTACAGTACATTGTTTATTGTTTTTTCTGATATTGATTTCGGGGTGTCCAGAGAGACAACAGCAGAACGAATTAAGCGTCTTCGCTGCAATCAGTTTGAAGGATGCACTCGCTGAGATCGGGGAAGCGTTTGCAGCTGAGCATCAGGTTAAAGTTTATTATAACTTCGCTGCCTCTACGACGTTACAACGCCAACTCGAAAAGGGAGCGTCAGGCGATGTCTTTATCTCCGCAAGTCCACGCCAGGTCGTTGCTCTGGAAACGAATGGGCTGCTTGAAGCCGCAAGTCGCCAAAATTTGTTAACAAACCGTTTAGTGCTTGTCTCTGATGAAGCAGTGGAAATCTCTGTGGAAACGCCGACTAATCTTGTTGTGCCTGAGATTTCGAGAATTGCGATCGGGCACCCAGATATAGTGCCGGCAGGGGCTTACGCGAAAGAAGCCTTGACTCACTTTGGATTATGGGAGGTGCTACACCCAAAGTTGATTTTCGGCACAGATGTACGGGCAACGCTCGCTTATGTCACCGCTGGAAATGTGGATATTGCTATTGTCTATAAAACCGATACAACCCTGACCGAGAATATAAACGTGCTTTATCAGGTACCACCTGAAGCATATACACCGATTATCTACCCGGCTGTTGTTATGAAGAGTAGCTTACGAAAACAATTCGCGCGTAGATTCATTACCTACCTACAGTCTATGGAGAGCGGTGAAATTTTTGAAAAACACGGATTTACCCTTTTGACATCAAAATGAGGATAACCGCTGCCGAAGTTGCTGCCCTCTCATTATCTATAAAAGTTGCGTTGATTAGCCTAATTGTGACGTTCCCGCTTGGATTACTGGTGGGTTGGCTACTCGCAAAACGTACATTTCCGGGAAAAGCTTTTCTGAATACACTCGTCATGTGTCCGTTGGTGTTACCGCCTATCGTAAGTGGGTATTTACTCCTTATTCTACTCGGGAAGAACGGACTCATCGGTGGATTTATCTATCAAGTTTTCGGTATAGAGATCGTTTTTTCCGAATTGGCTGTTGTTATTGCAGTCTCCATTATCTCATTTCCATTGTTAGTACGTGGTATCGTGACAGGGATGGAATCTGTGCCACTGGAGCTTGAAAGTGCGGCGCGGACGCTCGGTGCTTCACCCGTGAAAGTGTTTTGGACAATAACGTTCCCGATGGCGTATCGCGGTATTATCGGTGGAGCGATCCTCGGTTTTTCCAAAAGTCTTGGTGAGTTTGGGGCTACAATCATGGTGGCAGGCAACATTCCCGGCAAAACCCAAACGATGGCGTTGGCGATTTTCAGTGCTGTTCATCTCGGAGAAGATGTCGCTGTCTACCGACTGGTGTTCATTTCGACCGTTGTTGCCTTTGTTGCGCTCTGGTTAACGGAACGTTTCACCCTCCGTTAGGGATAAATAACGTTTTATTGACCTCAGTCCAGCAAGGAGAAAATATATGAATTTTGGAATATTTTTAGGAGTTATGGCGTGTGTACTACTCGTCTGGTATCTATATCGACGTTCCAAGAACGGGACACCTGAGGACACCGAGCATCAATCTGATGATACGGATGCGTATGAGGATATACTTTTGACCGGCGTAATGCTTAGTGACGTGTACGCCGATGACGACACCGCGTCTGACGACGTGGATTCTGATGGATATGATAGTATGGATGACAGCGGTGGATTTGATGACCGTGGGTTTGCGTAAAAGGATTCACTATGACAGATAGTACCAAAATCAGGCTCGATTTTCGCAAACGTCTCGGTGGTTTCACCTTGGAAGTCAATTGCACGCTGGAAGCGAAGGTTTCAGCATTTTTAGGACCGTCTGGGAGTGGTAAAAGCACGCTTCTCAACTGTATCAGCGGCACGCTGGCTCCTGATGAAGGTGAGATCGCTTTTGGAGACGAGATACTTTACGCGTCTGCTTCTGGAATTAATCTACCGCCTGAAAAACGACGCTTCGGATATGTCTTTCAAGAAGGGCACCTATTTCCGCATCTCACTGTTGCGCAGAATATCCGATATGGGCAACCTAAGCCACGAAAATCTTCAGCTGCGATAGATGTTCTGGAAATTGCCGAGTTTCTTCAGCGGTATCCAAGAGAACTCTCTGGGGGTCAACGTCAGCGGGTTGCAATCGCTCGCGCACTCGCTATGGAACCGCGGATGCTTCTGATGGATGAACCGCTTGCTTCCCTTGATAGTGCGCTCAAAGAGCGGATTATACCCTATCTGCACCACGTTAAAGATACTTTTGACATACCGATCCTTTATATCACTCACGCCTTTTCCGAGGCGATGGCATTGGCTGACGAAGCCTTCCTAATCGCTAATGGCGTAATTATGGCCAACGGTGAGCCGCACCGGTTGTTAACTGCCCCTACAGCGATGCCTATTGCACAATTGACGGGTGTTGAAAACACGCTATTCCTCTCTGTGACGGCTTCAGACAAGGCACGCGGTTTGACTTTGTTGGAAATCGGGGACCAATCTCTTGTGATTCCGTATACGGATGTTGGAATCGGTGAAATAGTCCCAGTCGCCGTTCGTGCTGAGGATATTATCATCTCGCTTGAACCGGATCTCTTGATTAGTGCCCGCAACATATTAAAAGGAACAATTCAGTATCTGGATGTCAAGAGCGAATACACATGGTTATCTATTCTTGTTGAATGGCATCACCTTGCCGTGAAAGTTACACACGCAGCGCGTAGGCAGCTGCAGCTGCGGGAGGGATCAGAAGTTTACTGTGTTATGAAGGCAAGTGCCATCAACCTCCTCTGGGATTAGCTCTCTTACGAGTGAAAAAACGGTAGGTGCTGTTTCCTAACAGAACCGGGTTTCTCAATTTTGCGTAAATCTTATTCTTAAAGCGACTGAAGCCGTTCCCAAAGTTCATCCACCTGCCTATGAAGTTCCTCAACCATCCCGTCATTTTCTATCACAACATCCGCATACTTAACTTTCTCCGTGACCGGCATTTGCGCATCAATCCGTGCTTGGACCTCAGTTTCGGTGAGCGGTCTCCCTTGCGCGATGCTGCGTTCTAACGTACGTCGCAGCTGCATCTCCGGTGATGCCGTCACAACGACAATGAGATCGACCGTATCATAAGCACCGGCTTCAATGAGGAGCGGCGCGTCCAATAACACGACGCACGTCGGATCGTCCGTGACAAGTTGACGTGCCTGTGCGCGTGAACGTTGGATAATCAGTGGATGTAGGATGCTGTTCAATCGTTCGCGTGCGGTTTTATCCTTAAAAACGATTGCCCCCAGTTTCTTCCGACTCACATCCCCAGATGCATCAAGGATATTCTGTCCAAATGCATCGGTCAGTTCGTCAATAACCGGACTGTCTGCCTTGAGGAGTTGGTGTCCGATTTCATCGGCATTAATCGGAATCGCCCCTTTTTCTGCAAGCAGCACTGAAACAGTCGTCTTTCCACATGCAATCCCGCCTGTAATTCCGACGATGGTGCCGCGTGCGCGGTCTGTTGTTGCTGTTTCCATATTATGGAGTGTATAGCATACATCGAAATTTGTCAAGGATAGCAGTCAGCAATTCAGGGCCATTCAATTTTAAGAAATTATTGGATTGGACATCCTTTTTCCAGAATCCGGTGCGAAATCTAGCGAAATCCAGCGAAAATTTCTGCGATTTTTTAAAAAACATAACATATATTAAGTATTATTACCTACGAGGAATACAATTGAATGACCCTGTCGGCAGTCAGTTATCGGTTATCAGAGGGAATAGTTATCAGTTATCAATATTAGAAGGTGTGCTAAAATTGCGAGGTTGATAACTTTATTAGAAGAAACACTCAAGCAAAAACACTTTACTGACTTTACGAACTTCTTTAACTGACTACTGACGACCCTTCCTTACTTTTGATTGACAGTGATGACTGCTCCTGCTATGATGTTAACCCACTACGTCTATTTTTATTTAGGAGCGCAAAATTTCTTATGGGAAGGTTAGAAGGCAAAGTCGCAATCGTAACAGGTGCTGGTAGAGGGCATGCCGAAGCCGTCGCCAGACGCTTTGCAAAAGAAGGCGCAGCGGTTTCTATCTGTGATGTTATCCCAGTGCAGGAGTTAGAGGCAAAGGTGGGTTCAGAGATTAGAGCCGACGGTGGAGACGTACTCTGTTCTGAAACTGACGTTTCACGAGAAGCACCCGTCAATGAGATGCTCGCTGCCACCATCGAAAAATTCGGCACCGTCAATATACTCGCCAACGTCGTCGGTATCGCTGGACCGACGAAAGATGTCTGGGATATGAGTTTGGAAGAATGGCGGCGCACACTTGAAGTCAATCTCGATTCGCTTTTCATCTGTTCTAAAGCCGTCCTGCCAGAGATGATCCGTAAGCAATATGGGAAAATCATCAACTTCAGTTCTGGGACAGGGAAACAGCCGCTTTCGCACAGAGCACCTTACGCAACTTCAAAGATGGGGGTTATCGGTTTCACACGTACACTCGCCGCCGATGTTGGGCGTTACAATATCAACGTCAACGCCATCTGTCCCGGTTGGCATACGGAGAGAAGTCTTGAACTCGCAAGGGGCAGAGCCGAATACATGAACAAACCCTTTGATGAAGACGCATTGCGCGAGCGGTACGGACAAACAAACCCCAAGAGCGTTATTGCCGGTAGATGGTGTGCCGATGAAGGCTATAGCGATAAGGGATCGGGGTCTGAAGATGCCGCAGCGTTAGCAGTCTTCCTCGCCTCAGATGATTCCGCCAACATGACAGGGCAGGACATCAACACCGGTGGCACGGTGATGTGGTAGTGAAAGTTTGGTGTTTATTACCTGAATATGAATTGATGGGGTAAACAAGATAAGGCGTGTTTTCTTAGTTAATTTTTCTTGAAATGAATTACTTCATTGATTTCTTATCATTTTCAATTTTACTGAAGGAGATGGAGAATAATTATGGAACAAAATCCGGAGACAGGAGGATTGGACGATTCCACCGACCTTGACGTTAAACTAACTGAAGTCCATTACAACCGTGCTTTTGGTTATCTAAAATTAGGTGAACTTGAATTGGCTACCGAAGCTGCTCAGGCTGCCTTAGAGATTAATCAAGATTATTCTCCTGCCTTATCCCTTTTGGACTTGATAACACAAGAATATTTTGTCATCGGACTTACCTCTATTAAGGAAAACAAGGTTAACGAAGCGATTCGTGCTTTCCAATTTGCTGTCACTATAGATCCATCTTTTGTAGACGCATACTATGAAATCGGGCGTGCTTACCTTTGGCAGGATGATTTAGATGAAGCTGAAAAGACTGCTATGATAGTTTTGGAACGTGGTTCTGAGTCAGCATACGATCTTTTGAATAGGATAAAGCAGGCATACTATGCTCGTGGACGTGAGTGTCTTGAGTGGAATGAATTAGTGAGTGCGAAGGTAGCAGTTGATGAAGCCTTAAGGCTCGATTCTGATTATAAGCCAGCGCACCATCTTTTGGAAAAGATAAAGTATGCCTATTATAATCGAGGTCTCAATTTTCTAGACCAAAATGAATATGATGCAGCAATTTCCGCTTTTGAAGGTCTTCTCGCAATAGATGCGGACTTTACGGAGGCATATTGTTGGATAGCCCGTGCGCACTTTATGCAGGACAAACTTGAGGCTGCTGGAAAAGCAGTTAGTGAAGCCTTACGTCTTAATTCCGATTATGAACCTGCCCGTGAACTTTTGAAAGATGTTAAGTATGCCTACTGTGACAGTGTGATCAATTTTCTAGAAAAAAATCAATATAGCACAGCAGCCATTTCTTTTGAAGACAGTTTGGCAGTGGATACAGATTATGTGGAAGCAAAATGGAAGAGTGCCCTTGCTTACCTTGAGCAGGCCGAATTAGAAGAGACAGAAAAAGTTATTAACGAAGTTTTAGGGTTTAGCTCAAACTATAGATTCAATTTAGATTATTGGTTTAGTTCAGATTGCGAGTTTGATTCAGACTATGGATTTGCCTGTGCACTTTTGGAGAAGATAAAGCACGTTTACTATGATCGAGGTATTACCGCCTTGAAGCGGAATCAATATGACGAAGCAATTATCAATCTTGAAAATGCTATTGCTATTGATGCAAGTTTTGCGGAAGCATACATCGAACTTCAGGTTGCGTATCTGGCGTTTGAGAATTGTTATCTTAAACAGTTAGAGATAGAAGAAGATATGGAAAAAAATAATATAATGAAGCGAACTTCAGAACACATTGAACTTCTGGCTCTATCAACTAAGTCAGCGGAAGAAGCAGTTTATTTAGGCGGTGAAACGGAGTTCTCGGGAAATTATAAAAAGAATTATGATGAATTAAGAAATTGGTTTCGTACCGTAGGTCGCTTCAAATTGTTAGACCGAGACGAAGAAGTTGAGTTGGCAAAACGAATTGAAGCAGGTAAAACAGAGTACGGTCATACAGGAGACGCGGAACTAGCAAGAGATCAGCTTGTACAAGCGAACTTACGACTCGTTATTTCTATCGCCCGTAAGTACTCTGGTATCAATTTCCCACTTGAAGACTTGGTTCAAGAAGGAAACATCGGGTTGATTAAGGCAGCAAGCAAGTTTGATTATCGGTGGGGACATAGATTCAGTTCTTATGCAAGTTGGTGGATTAAAAGTGCTATTATGCGTACGCTTAACAATTCCTCTCGTTCAATTCGACTTCCCACTTATTTTGGCGCAAGAATAGAGAAATTTGATGCTGTCTACGCAACATTGCGCCAAAAACTGCAGCGTGAACCCTATTGGGAGGAAATAGCAGAGGCTTTAGATCTGACGGTAAGACAAGTTGAAAAGATTTTAATGTCTAAAGTTGATGCAATTTCAATGGATGTACCGCTTAGTGATGGATGTTTCGGTGAGACATTAGGTGATTTGATAGGTGATTTAATCGAAGGTTCTACAATTAGTGAACAAGAGGGACCTATCGTAGATATGATTAACGAAGATTTAGTTGCTCATTTACTTAAAGAATTGCCAGAGCGCGAACAGAACGTACTAAAGATGCGTTTTGGACTCGAAGATGGAGAACGCAAGACCCTTCGCGAAATTAGCCCTGCCTTGGGGGTCACCCGGGAGCGGGTTCGACAACTCGAGATTGAGGCGATTAAACGATTACGCTTGTTGTATGACGAAATGGGAGAATTCTAATCAAATTATCGTTGGGCAGAGAAAACTGCTGGGTAGATGTCGCTCATGATAGACAACTATGAAGGATCTTTTGAAGGAAGAAAGTACTCGGAATCGAACCGTTTTGCTTACAGTATAGCAATGTTCCATTCTTTAGTCGTGTAGGGATGGCATGTGTAATAGCGGCCTGGTTTTCCATTCAGTTATCCTAATGCAGTGATATGTTCATGAATTCCGCTAATTCAGTTGACATTCCTTTGTTAAAATGCTATAATAATGTTAAGTAAAATTGATGCTATAATTAGAATTATCAGTCCGTGAAAGGGAACCTTCGTATCTCTGTCACTTGTATAAGGAAACACATGAACCAACAACCCACCAACAGCGAAGATACCATTACCACTCTATTCGTCGAAATCCTGATGCCAATGAGCGCGACATGGAATATCTACGAGCAAACCACGAGACCACTCGTTGAGAACCAGAGGAAACCAGATGTAATCATCCGTACAGTTGAACGATATCCAATAGCAGTCGAGGTGAAAATCGACAACAAACGCGGTCCCAATGAAACTGGTGAAAAGCAAGCACGCGAATATTACTTAGGCAAAACCCTCCGGACGACAGGTGAAACAATTGCCAGTGCAATAGCGATCCGCCTTTCATACAGATTTCGCAACATGCCACGCGACGAAATCCGCGAGAATTTAGAAGCGTCAAAAGATTTCGCGTATGCCCTCCTCAATGTTGAGGAACCACACAGATTTCCGAAAATAGGCTGGCTCTACGGCAGCATTGCCGACATCGCAACCGCTATCCGTATCGGTGCAACCCCTATCACCAAGATTGAGAGAGCTGCTGAAGTGCTGGAACAAGGTATCCATAATGCTGCTGTCATCGTCAATAGCGCAATTCAACACCGACCACATATCGGTAAGAGGATTGGGGAACTCCTTGTCCAAGAGCCTGGGGAACAGACAACGCAGATGGCAATGCTGATTATCAGCAACGCCTTGGTATTCCAAAGCTCCCTTGCGCGCAAGCCAGATTTGGAAACCGTCCCATCCCTCAGTGAACTCACTGCTGATTATGGGCAACTCAATTCAGACGAAGTCCTCCGCGCATGGCGGGAAATCCAAAAGGTTAACTACGCCCCGATTTTCAACGTCGCCTACAATCTCGTCGAAACACTCGCTGCCGATGATAGGTTGGTTGGCGAAGTGTTGAGTGTGCTACGCGATACCGCCCGCGAATTAGAGAGAATGGGACTCGCCCAAGAACACGAACTTGCTGGCATTGTATTCCAGAAACTCATTGACAATCGGAAAATTCTCAAGGCAAATTATACTCGTCCGGAATCCTCTGCACTCCTTTGTGCCCTTGCCTTACCGGAACTCAAAAGCGATCCGAAGAAACTGAAGATCGCGGATTTCGCCTGCGGTACCGGTTCACTCCTCAACGGTGTCTATCAACGCCTGCTGATGCTTTACGAGCAGGCGGGCGGTAAAGGCGAAGCCATCCATCAGGACATGATGGAGAATAATCTCGTCGGGTGTGACATCCTACCGAACGCAGCACATCTGACCGCTTCTATCATTGCCAGCACCTATCCGGATGTCCGTATCGGTGGCACGCGCATCCACACGATGCCTTACGGCACCCCGCGTGCAGATGGACTTTACGCTATCGGTGCCCTCAATCTGCTCAGTGACCCAGCGGGGACGCTCCCGTTGACCTTAGATACAACAGAAACCGCTACTGGACAAGGGACTGAAACGACTGACCTTAGGGATGCATTCAGACATGGCGAATTTGACATCGTTATCCAAAATCCACCGTATACCCGTAGTGGTGCTGATAGCAACTCAAATCTACCTAAGAGTATTTTCGCCGACAAAAAGGAAGCATCGGCAATGCAAGCATCACGAAGGGCACAGGGACGGCGGCTCGGAGGCAACAATCCTGGAGCGGGTCCCGATTTTGTCGATTTGGCAGACAGAATGCTAAAGCGAAACGGTAGAATGGCATTTGTGCTACCTGTCACAGCGATTATGGGAAGTAGTTGGCAAAACGTCCGAAAATTGTGGGCGGAGGAGTATCACGATGTTCTTGTCATCACGATTGCTGATGCTCTCACTCAGAATTGTGCATTCTCAGCGGATACCAATATGGCAGAGTGTCTCGTTATCGCAACGAAGAGAAAATCAAAGAACACTGGGCGTGCGACTTTTGTATGCCTTGAACGTTGTCCTGATGGTGAACTGGAAGCTCAAGAAATCGCAAAGGTTATTTATGGAATCAACTGTGTTCACCAACTTGAGGATGGTATTAATAGAGGCAACCCTATTCACATTGGTGATGATGTTATCGGGTTCGTCATTTCTGCCCCCTTGACTTCTGGTGCAGTAGGATGGCCTATATCCCGCGTTAGAGACATAACGACGATTCAATCGGCATATCAACTCACGAATGGACGGTTGCAACTGCCTCGACAGAAAGCCGTTATCGACTTACCGATCTGTCTTCTCTCAGATGTTGCTCAATTTGGGGCAGACCATCGGGATATCCATGATCCGGGAAAGCGTGGCGCGTTTGATATTGAAGACGGATGTCCTGATACTGCTGAATATCCGTGCTTGTGGCATCTCAATAGCAAGGCGCAGCGGTCAATGGTTGTATTACCCGATGCCCACGCGTTCATTCGTTCGCATGCAGAAACAAAGGCACGGGAGATACTCGAACGTAATAGTAGAGTCCATTTCAACATAGACTTACGATTCAATTCACACTCTTTGTTAGTGGCTTTTACAGAACAAAAGGCTATTGGTGTTGATTCAATGCCAAACATTGTTTTTAAAGAGAAACGGATTTATGATTACGTTGGGGCCTTATGGGGCAATTCTACATTAGGTCTATTATGCTATTGGTTAATTTGTGGGAAGCAACAAGCAGGTCGAGGTAGAAGTTCAAAAGCGGCCTTGGAATCAATGTCCACGCTGGATGTCCGTCAACTCTCTGATGAAGCACTCACCACTGCCGAGTGTGTTTTCAATGAACTGAAGGATCAAAAGATGTTGCCGTTCAACCAGATGGACGAGGATCCAGTGCGTCATGAATTAGATCGGTTGTTGTTATCAGAAATGCTTGGTATTACGGAGGTGGAGCGTCCTGATGTGCATGAAGGACTTGCGCTGCTTCGCAAAATGCTATGTCAAGAACCGAGTATTCACGGTGGGAAGAAGTCGAAGGTTAAGCTGGATGCCGGTTAGCCTTATTTCAGATATTGCCGGTCAGGATATTCAGGCACATAACAACAGTTCCAGAGCAGTTATAACACGCGTCCGAAATTGGCTCCGCGCTGCCTCAAGACGTGAAGCAATTCCAAGTGGAGGCATTGTTTGGGAACGTTACCAAAAATTTAAGGAAAAATTGCCTCAAATGGCAAAAGAGGGGCAGCTAATAGTTGAAGAGTTGATATTTAATGATTATACTTTGTTGGTAGCACAATGGTTGGAAAATGAGGGGAATTAGCATAGTAAAACAGTTCAAGGGGGTGGTTAAAGTGGCAAGAGGGCGCACCATCAAATATTCTCTTGTTGGCGAAAGCTGATGAAGAGTTGAGATAGGAACCAACACGCCAAGCATCTCTACGAACAATCTATAAACATATGGAAGGACTCTAATGTGTAAGGATCCAGTGGAAGACATTCGACAAGCCAAAGCACGTCTCGTCTCTATCTTCGGGGACTTGGAAACCTATATGGAATTCATGATGCGGCGACAGAAAAAGCGAATGAAACAAGGCGTGAAATACGCCGATTTCTGCACATCTCGCAGCAAGGAACCCAAAATGCCTACCTCCTAAGCATTGCCAAGTCACTTTTCTTGTTCGATAAAAAAGCAGTAGGCATTTCCTTCTCTTTTTAATATACATAACACATAATAACTTTTTTTAGTTATGTAATAATAGTATAAACTCCGCCATCCAATGTGCAGCGGATCACATCCTAACAAGGTAACAACAGGCAGGAAAACAACAATCCGATAACCTTAGACGAATCAACAAAAAATTCACAGTAACTCGTTCTAAGTGCCAAAAATAGAAACACCCGTAAACACATACCACCACTAAGTTTGTAAGCAAAACTACCAGAACCCTAAAACCCTAATTTCACAGGTATGAAAAAAATAACAGGATTCACAATACCGTGAAAACTTATGCCCCACCTGACTCCGTGGCGGTCCTTATACAGATTTTTAAGATCCTTACTGTGAAATTTCATAACTTTCATAGAAACGCTGACAACAATTGACAAAATATTTACACACCCATGAAAGGAAAACTGAAAACTTCTTGACATTTCCCTGAACTTCTGCTAAGATAGATGACGCGAGACAAAAAATGGAAGGAGCAAATTCAGTGGCACAAGAAACAGTTAAAGTCGGTATCATCGGTGCGGGTGGGAATACGAGATCACGGCATATTCCGGGATTGCAAGCGATCGAAGGTGTTGAGATTATTGGGGTCTGCAATCGGAGTCAGGAATCTTCACAACGGGTGGCGGATGCGTTCGGTATTCCGAAAACCTACGGCAATTGGCAGGACGCTATCGCGGATCCAGATACGAATGCGATTGTCATCGGGACATGGCCCTATATGCACTGCCAGGCAACCGTAGGAGCACTTCGGGCAGATAAGCACGTGATGTGCGAAGCACGGATGGCAATGAACGCCAAAGAAGCACATATCATGCGCATAGCATCGTGTCAAAAAACACATCTCATCGCGCAGATTGTCCCTTCGCCAATGACGCTAAGGGTGGATAACACCATAAAACGACTCATCGCGGAAGGCTATATCGGGGATGTGCTCGCTATTGAAGCACGCGCAGGCGGAGCATTTCTGGACAGCGAATCACCGCTCCAGTGGCGGCAAGATTTTGATCTCAGTGGACTTAACATCATGAGCATGGGCATTTGGTATGAAGCGTTGATGCGTTGGGTCGGAGAAGCGACACAGATTATGGCGATGGGTAAGACGTTCGTCAAGATGCGTTCGGATGCTAATGGCGTGATGCGTGCCGTTCGGATTCCTGAACATATTGATGTTATTGGGGATCTCGCATGTGGTGCGCAGCTGCATATACAGGTCTCTACTGTGGCAGGGTTGGCAGGGGCACCGGAGGTTTATGTCTTTGGAAGCAACGGAACTTTACGCTTTTCAGGAAATAAACTCTACGGCGGTCAGAATGGCGATGCCGAACTGAGCGAAATTGATATACCGGATACAGAGGCTGGTGGATGGCGCGTGGAGGAAGAATTTGTGAACGCTATCCGTGGTAATGAGGTGATTACGCATACGGATTTTGACACGGGTGTGAAGTATATGGAGTTTACGGAGGCAGTCACGCGGAGTATGCAGTCCGGGACAGCGATTACTTTGCCGCTTCATGTTTAGCGTCGGTTACGGCGCAACGGCGTGTGCCTACTACTTTGGGAAGGGAGGAACACTTGACATTAGGAGAGCTTTTTAATCTTTGCCAAGATATTGAACTGCGACAAGCAAAACTTTATGCTGCGCTCTCATTACGTTTGGGAAGCGTTGACGAGCGGATCGCACGCTTTTGGGAGCAGATGAGCACCGAAGAGTGGCAGCACTATATCCTTGTGGATTTCGGACGTTCTTTATGCGTTGATGCCTTCGGAATTGATTCGCCCGTAACGGAGTTATCGGATGTCCCCGTTCAGCAAATTACCGACGCGTTGGATGTGCATGAGCGGAAGGTAGATAGCGGAGAGATTTCACTGGATGAAGCCTTTGCGATTGCGATTGCGATTGAGGGCAGTGAAGCCGATACGATCTATATGCACCTGCTCTCTATCATGCGAAAAGCGATTGAGCAGAGCGATCAACCTTATCTGATTGATCGTATAGTGCAAGTAGAGAAGGATATGGTTTCGCACGTAGATGGACTCGTTCAGGCGACGCAAAAGTTTGCGAAGGATGCTAACCTAATTCGGAAAGCGCATCGCTTAAAGGCAGCGCACGGTTGAACTGTCGGAGGGGTTTGTAACCTTGATGCTATAGATGGGCCCTACGAATGTTGCGCATTGCACAGGAGATTTCCGGCTTGTTCGCAGGCGACTTGTTCTAACTGCAGCGTGGTGTGGCTGATGCCGAAATGTGCTTGCAATTCACCGTTGATCTGTTCAAGAATGCGATCGGGTGCTAAGGTAGTGTTTTCGTCAACCACAACATGGGCACTCAGCGCACAATAGTTGGAGCATAGCGACCAGATGTGCAGGTCGTGGATATCTTTGACCGGTTCTAAACTACGGAGATGTGTGGCGACGGTGTCGGCGTCTGCATTTCGTGGTGAATTTTCGAGCAGAATATGCACCGCCTCTCTCGTCACATTTACAGCACCGAAGAGAATAATCCCACCGATAAGGAAACTCAAGATTGCATCAATCGGAGACCACCCTGTCCAAAAAATAATCGCGCCTCCGATGACGACAGCAACGGAGGAGAGTGTATCCCCGATTACATGGAGCATTGCGCTTCGGACGTTGAGGTTTCCGTGACTCTCACCGTGCAGCTTCCATAAGATGAGCAAATTTCCGACAAGGCCGAGACACGCCACAATAAACATTCCAGTCACTTTTATCTCTGTTGGTGACATGTATCTTTGATAGGCTTCATAGAAAATCCAACCGGAGATTGCTATGAGGGACACGCCGTTCACGAAAGCAGCGAAGACTTCGGCGCGATGATACCCATAGGTCCGGGAAGAGGTGGCAGGACGTGTGGAGAGATAGATCGCTAACCAGCTGATAAGAAGCGAAGCCACATCCGAAAACACATGTGCCGCATCACTGAGCAGCGCAAGGCTCCCCGACCAGATGCCGCCGATGAGTTCGCCAAGGAAGACGCAAAATGTGATAAGCACAGCAAACTTGAATTTCTTCTGTAGATGGGTCTGATGGCTATGCTCGTGCGCTTCGCCGTGATGGTGATGATGCTGGTGGTTGTGGTTATGCAAAGTGTCTCCCTATAAGCGGAACGGGACCAAGGTCCTATGACTGTTTTCGTTTAGTCGGAGTCGGTAGACTTTCGCTTTGATTCCTTACTTGTATCGGTTTTCTTTTCTTTTTTCTCGCTTTTGTCTGATGAACTTTTATCCGACGCCCCGTCTTTATCTTTCTTCGCTGATTCTTTGTAACCGTCACTTCGGTAATCGGTAGCATAAAATCCTGATCCTTTGAAAATCAGACCTGCCCCTGCCCCGATGAGCCGTTTCACTTTCCCGCCGCACTCAGGACATTCCTCAAGTGCGGGTGCCGTGATGCCTTGAAACTTCTCGAATCGGACATCACACGCGAGACACTTATAGTCGTATGTGGGCATGCTCAGTTTTCCTCCTTTTTTGTTTTCTTTTGATGTAGGAGCGAGTTGTGCTCGCGATTCCTTACGATTTCTACGTCGGACTAAAAAGTTGGTTGATAAAAAGCGTGTATTCTGATAAATTTTAATCGTTACAAGTGTAAAAGTCAAGTCAATTTTTGTAAACTGGAGTTTTTATGTTTCGTCTCCCGATTGATGCTGAAAGTTTCCCGCTCGGTAAGGGACCGATGGTAATGTTGGTGCTCTTTCTCATCTCCACGCTTTTCATCTTTGGACGTTCCGAGGAACAGGGTGAAGATCTGGAGTTTTGGATTTTTGCAAACACGCACTACGAAGAATACCAGCCACGCGTCCCGATTTTTGAGGCACAAAATCCGGGAGTCAACGTCCGGCTCATCAATTTCGGTGGCACGATGCACGATAAACTCCTCGCTGCCATGCTATCCAATTTTGGTGCCCCGGATCTCGTTGAGGTGGAAATTACATCCATCGGTCGGTTTCTCAAAGGGGCAATCGACGAGGTCGGATTTGTTGATCTGCGTCCGCGTTTAGAAAACGAGGGGTGGATGGACAAGTTGGTCGTCAGTCGGTTCACACCGTGGTCCTACCGAGGACGGATTTACGGCATCCCGCACGATCTGCACCCTGTGGTGCTTCTTTACCGGGACGACCTCTTTAAAGCGTCAGGTGTTGAGATGACGGCGGTTGAAACGTGGGATGACTTCATCGCTGCTGGGAAAAAAGCGACGCGCGATCTTGATGGCGATGGTGAGGTTGATCAGTACGCGATTGTGTTAGATCGGCGGACAGAAAGCGATTATTTTAGTTTGCTCCTCCAACAGGGGGGTGGTTTTTTTGACGAGGAAGGCAACGTTATTATTGACAGTGAACTCGCCATTGAGACCTTAGAATTTTTCACAGCACTCTTCAACGAACATAAAATCGCGACACCCGTATACGGGACATGGCACGGTGACCCGAGCAACTTCGCCGCGATGCAGGACGGTAAGATTCTCTCTATTCTCGCACCCGATTGGTACGTCGGTATCCTCAAAAGTCAGGTGCCGCAGATGTCTGGCAAGTGGAAGGCGATTGGTATGCCAGCGTGGCATCCCGGGGGCAGACGGACGACGACGCGCGGTGGCACGATGGTCGGGATTACGAAGCAGTCCAAAAACCCTGACCGCGCATGGGAACTGCTCAAGTTTACCTATTTTGATAGATCCGGTCTCGTCAATCGGTATGAGACGACACGGATTATCCCGCCTCTCAAGTCCGCATGGGATGCCCCTGTCTTCAAGGAACCTGATGTTTACTTGGGCGGGCAACCGCTTGGCGAGTTATTTATTCAACTCGCTCCGGATTTACCGCCACGCTATCAGAACCCTTACTGGTCAGAGGGAGCGGACCTGCTCAACGATGCGATCTTTGCTGCAGTAACAGAAAAACAGACACCGAGGGAGGCGTTAACAGACCTCGCCGAGAAGGTGCGCACCCTTATGGGAAAAGATAGAGGTAGATGGGGAGAGATGTAACGCTTTAGCGATGCCCGTTTTTCCAGACCCGTTAGGTGCGGTTTGTAACCGCATCGGATAGGTGAAATACCCGCTGCATGTAGGATTTTACGATAAAGAAAGTATTTATGCAAACGAAACGAACAAAGAACCTATTTTGGAATCAACAGCAGAAAATTGCGCCCTATCTCTTTATCGCGCCGTTTTACATATTATTTCTCGTCTTTATGGGGTATCCGCTTATTTCGTCCCTTGTGATGAGTCTCTATGAGATGCGTGGGTTCCAAAGCCGGATATTTGTCGGTTTCGGTAACTTCACAGACCTGTTCCGCGATCCTATCTTTTGGAAATCACTTCGGAATACCGCCTATTTTGCTGTAGGTACGCTCATACTCCAATTGCCGATTGCTTTATTGCTGGCGATTCTACTCAACTCCAAGTTCGTCAAGGGGAAAAATGTCCTGAGACTCGCCTTTTTTGCGCCGGTACTGGTTGCCGGTGTCTTCGTTGCGATTATCTTTAATCTTGTCTACGACCAGCGTGCAGGCTTGGTCAACCAAGAATTCGTCCTCTTTGGGAAGGAGATCGGTTGGCTAAACGAGGAGAATTACGTGATGCCTGCTGTTATCCTGACAGGCGTTTGGCAGTGGGCAGGGTTCAACATGATCTATTTCTTGGCGGGTCTACAAGGGATCCGACAGGAGTTATACGAAGCGGCAGCGGTTGACGGTGCGAACTGGTGGCAGGCGTTCGTCCATATCACGCTGCCTTCGCTACGACCTGTGATAGCCTTCGTTGTCGTCGTGTCTATGATTGGATCGCTTCAACTCTTTGATCTTCCATTCATTTTGACAAACGGGGGTGAACCTGCGGATGCGGGGTCAACGATCGTGATGTATCTCTATAAAAACGGTTTTCAGTTCATGCGTCTCGGCTATGCGGCGACAATCGGCTGGGTGCTCTTTTTCATTATTGCTGTTATCTCAATCGTACAATTGAAATTGCTCGGTATCTTCCGGGATGAATAGTAGTAGGCACACTCCGTTGTGCCGTCAACTGCGGAAAGGAAAGACTTTGCAAATATTACCTGCAATAGATCTTCGCGGTGGAAAATGTGTAAATTTGGTACAGGGTATCGCCTCACAGGAGACCGTCTTTTCGGACGCGCCTGTAGAGATGGCGCGACGCTGGCAAGCCGAGGGTGCGGAATACTTACACCTCGTGGATTTAGACGGTGCGTTTCAAGGTGAATCGGCGAACCTCCATATCGTCAGCGAGATTGTGGATGCACTTGATATACCCGTTCAACTTGGTGGCGGTATCCGTAGCATGGAACAGTTGGCAGCGGTTTTGGCGTTGGGCGTAGATCGTGCGATTTTAGGCACGGTTGCTCTCAAACAACCGGATTTAGTGAAGCAGGCGTGTGCCAAGTATGGCGAGTGCATCGCTGTCGGCATTGACGCGAAAGACGGTCTGGTTGCTACAGAAGGCTGGTTGGAAGTCTCTCAGAAACCTGCAGTTGAATTCGCACAAGAGATGACAGACGTGCAAACATTTATTTACACCGACATCAAAAGCGACGGTATGCTCAAGGGACCGAATGTTGACGCAACAGCGGATATTATTGATGCTGTCCCTGCGAATGTGATCGCTTCAGGCGGTGTCACGTCGCTCACTGACGTGACCGCTTTGAAACAGATCGGTGCCAGCGGTGCGATTATAGGACGGGCGCTATATACCGGTGATCTTGCACTACAAGACGCAATTGCCGCAGGTTAAATTGGTAATCTGGGAGGGTTTGTACGCCCGAATCTGTTCCACTTGTAGGAGGGGTTTGTAACCCCGAATTACCGAAATATTTATTTCAGTTTCATAAGCAAGTTTGAATATTAAATATGCCCATTTTACATCAATGACGGGCGGGGAAACCCCGCCCCTACGAGCTCGGCATTGGCACCTACCGAAAAAACTGAGAGATTATTATTTAATATTGCTTAAGCAAGTTTGAATATTAAATATGCCCATTTTACATCAATGACGGGCGGGGAAACCCCGCCCCTACGAGCTCGGCATCGGCACCTACCGAAAAAACTGAGAGATTACTATTTACTATTGCTTAAAACCGCGGATCACTCCACACCCGTCACAACACCGAGACCAATCCGCGAACCCATCTTTTTCACCTCAAATCGGGTGCCTACTTCCATTGCTAACGGTAAGTCGAGTGTGAGCGTGACGTGGGCATAATCCCCCGGCGTAATAAGGGAAAGTCCAGATGGGAGTTTTAGGTGCGCTGGCATATCAATGCCCCAGAGGTAGATGTCGGGTCTGTCGTTTTCGATGAGTGGGATATGTGTGCCGCTCTCTTCGTGTGTCAGCAGATAGATGAGTGCAATAAATTCGGAATGTGATTTGATTGTCTTTGGTGGACAAAGCACTTGCCCGACAGACAACCAATCCGGTTCCGATTCAACGGACACTTCATTCTCCTTTGTGCTGAGGACCCGCGTCTTAATCCTATCGCCTTTACCGACAATATCTACCGCTTGACCAACGGCGAGTTGCCCCTGTACAATCTCACCATGTACGGATACCTGATCCTTTGTTTCTTCGATGATTTCATGGATTGGCATGATAAGCGGCAAGTGCTTAGTATTTATAGGTGCTGGCATTGTGCGGTTCATCGCGAAGACCAGATCGACAATTGGCTGCCATTGCGCGGAGGTGATGCTATTGCCTTTGTAGTCTAATGCTTTAAGTGCGTCCCCAATAGTTATTGATGCACTCTCTTCTCCCCATCCACATTCGTTCAGTAGTTCATCCATCTCCTGTAGACAGATGTCCAAAAGTTCGTCATCTTTTGAAATACCACCTGTATTGAGAAAAGGAAGGACTCTCGGCATGTGCATCTGGTGTGCAAGGTAGAGTTGCGCTTGGGAATCAGGTGTGATCCCCTCAACTGCATTCACGACCCAGATCCCGCCCTGAATTGCCGGTGAGCCACTGATTAACATTTTGACAACATCAAGATGTGTTTCGCAGTCAATTTGTGTATAAAGTTTGCCGCTGGTTTCGTAGGCTATCCTGCGGTAGGTAATGCCGACCCCTTCTCGGATTGGGTGGTTAATAGGCGGTTGCGCTTCAAAATTGCTGTCACCATCGGTGTGAATCGCTCCGATTCTTGAGACGACTTTCGCTATCGCCGCTGTCAATGTTGTTTTACCGTGTCCATCCGCACCGAGGGTACAGATCGGCAGTCTACGATGCGTATTCTGTTTTTTCTCTGTCATTTCCTGTCTCCTAATGGTCCTAATTTTGTTACTGCAATTTCCATTTCATTATAGCATAGAGTCGAGAATTGAACAACAATGTGATTATGTGAGCGGAAAAACTTGTCAAACAGTCCAATGCGTGATAGACTATTAACGTTTTGAAATCTACAATTGACGAACACGAGACAACTTCTATCAGAAATAGAAAAATGTTAAGCCAAAAAATCTATCATCGTAGCGAACTCGCATCCTGTCTTCAACACCTGAAAACTGAAGGTAAGATCGTTGTCACGACCAACGGTTGTTTTGATGTTTTACATTTGGGACATCTCCGGTATCTTCAAGCGGCGCGCCAACTCGGAGACCTGCTCGTAGTAGCGGTCAATAGTGATCATTCGGTACGGCAGCTCAAGGGTGAAAATCGTCCACTTGTACCTGAAACGGAGCGCGCAGAGATGCTTGCAGGGCTGGAATGCGTTGATTACGTTGTCATCTTTCCAGAGTTGACACCGATTGGCCTGCTCTCCGAACTCAAACCGAGTATTCATGTTAAAGGTGGCGACTATAAACTGGAACAACTCGTTGAGAGAGAAGTTGTTGAGGCAAACGGCGGCAAAGTTGTCGTCGGTCTAAACGTCCCCGGTAAGTCCACAACCAATCTCATTGAAGTGATATGTGAACGATATAAAGACACACAGTCACCATCGTAGGTTGGGTAGAGCGGTGAATGACCAAGAAACCTCAAATCTATCAGGAAAATACCTTTTTCAATGATCTATTCATAGAAATAGACATAGCGAAACCCAACAATCTAACTGAGGAGGCAATCATAGTCCAATGCAGATAAACGATTCATTACAACCCATCGACCTGAAGCCTCAGCTTGAGCGACTTTTTGAATACTCAGGTCAAAAGATTTTAGCCGTTGAGGATACGTGGCCCCCTGAAAAAGGCACACCTGTCTTTACCGTCGCTGGCACCTACACGACACGCGGCTGGACCGAGTGGACACAAGGGTTCCAATTCGGCTCTGCCATCCTCCAGTTTGATGCCACGGGTGATGAACAGTTTCTTGAGATCGGCAGACGGAATACGATTGAGAAGATGGCACCACATGTCACACACATTGGTGTACATGATCACGGGTTTAACAACGTCTCAACTTATGGCAATCTCCGTCGCCTCATGCGAGAAGGCGTCATTCCGTCGGACGTTAACGAGATGCACTTCTATGAGCTCGCACTCAAAGCCTCCGCTGCCGTACAAGCGAGTCGGTGGACCCAAATTAAAGATGGGACAGGATATATCGCATCTTTCAACGGACCTCATTCGCTCTTTTCAGACACGATCCGTTCTCTGCGGGTTTTAGGACTCGGGCATACCCTCGGTGCTGTGCTGATGGATGAAGGTGATGTTGCTGTTAATCTATTGGAACGCCTGCTCCAGCATTCGCAGACGACAGCAGCTTATAACGTCTACTACGGCGAAGGACGCGACGCTTACGATCTACGTGGACGGGTGGTGCATGAATCGATCTTCAATACGAATGATGGGAACTACCGCTGCCCAAGCACGCAGCAGGGGTATTCGCCGTTTACGACGTGGACGCGTGGATTAGCATGGATTATTACTGGCTATGCAGAGCAGCTTGAGTTCTTTGATACGCTAACGGAAGATGATCTTGAACCTTTCGGTGGGTATGGTTTAGCAACAACACACATGCGCAAAGCAGCGGAAGCCACCGCCGATTTCTATATTGAGAACACAGCGCAAGATGGAATTCCGTATTGGGATACCGGTGCCCCCGGTTTAACGGAACTCGGTGATTATTTGGCAGTCCCTGCGGATCCGTATAACGATCTTGAACCGGTGGACAGTTCCGCCGCAGCGATTGCAGCGCAAGGATTGATTCGGCTCGGTAACTACCTCAAGAAGCACGGTGAAACAGAGGCAGGTGATTCCTATTATCAAGCAGGCTTAACCGTTGCCAAGACGCTTTTCGCCGAACCGTATTTGTCCGCGTCTGATTCACATCAAGGGTTGCTGTTGCACTCAGTGTATCACCGTCCAAATGGATGGGACCATGTACCAGAGGGTCGAAAGATTCCATGCGGAGAGGCATCCATGTGGGGAGATTATCACGCCCGCGAACTCGCAGTCCTATTATGGCGAGAAATAAATAATAAGCCATATCTGACGTTTTTCTAACGTGTATGTGGTAGGCGCGCATTGCAAGCACGCCTACAATGTAAACCGGATTAGGGGAGACAACGATGAGCGAAGTCAAAGATACACAGGGTCCAAAGGTTGAAATCGCTGTTGAGAATTTCGGTCCCATTGCTGAAGCGAATATTGATTTGCGTCCGCTGACGGTATTTGTTGGTCCCAGTAACACTGGGAAGACCTATTTTGCTACGTTGGTGTATGCTTTGCATGGGGCCTTTAGCGGTTTATTTCATTCAAATCTTTTTTCTCCTTTTCAGTATGGAGTTATGGAAATATTAAGTGTACTTTTAACCGGTCTCACTACGTCAAAGGGAGAAATTCAGGAGATACTTAACAAATTAAATGTGATAGATAGGTCTTTTAAATTGTCGGATTTTTCCGAGGAGATTCGCCAAAAATTAGGGATTAGTATCAAAGATACAGGTTTTTTTAGGCAAGAATTGCGGGATGAACTCAAAAATTGCTTTGATCTGAATGCTGTTTCAGAATTAATGCGGTTGACTGGAGAACAGCGTAATGAGATAAAGGTTTTGTTGAGAATCAGTGAAAGAGGTCAAGAATATTTGAACATCAAGATGAAGGCTTCTGAGTCAGAAGTTAGCCTGTATAATTCAATCTCTCTTGATAGCCCGGATTATGACGACACAGTTCTCCTTCCTAAAGAGTGGTCGGCTTACGGGAAATTAAGCGTTGATGATAATAGAGTTTACATAGTAGATTTTAGGCGTCCTCTGGTCCCCAATAGGTTTTACTTACCTGCCGCTCGTAGTGGTATTATGCAAAGCCATCGCATTATCGCAAGTTCACTTGTGAAGCGGACCACCCGCGTAGGCTTGGAACGTTTCCCCGAGGTTCCCACTATGTCAGGCGCGATAGCAGACTTTATGGAAAGGGTTATTCTTTATGAAGAGGGTAGCGTTTCCAATGACGAAATGAAGTGCCTTGCAGAAACACTAGAATCCGAAGTGCTTGCTGGACGAATACTCCTAAAACTCTCACCAAGTGGGTATCCAGGTTTCTACTACCGTCCACAAGGTATAGAAGAGGATATACGTTTAAGCGAAGCTTCGTCAATGGTATCTGAACTTGCTCCTCTGGTGTTATTTCTCCGAGGTCTCATTAACCCTGGTGATACACTTATTATCGAGGAACCGGAAGCACACCTACATCCCGGTGCTCAAGCGGATATGGCGGTCATTCTCGCTCGCTTAGTCCAGGCAGGGGTTAGGGTGATCATAACAACACACAGTGATTGGTTGCTTCAGGAAATTGGGAATCTGATGCGCGTAGGAGAGCTTGAGAACGCTGGAAAAAGGGTTAGCGAACTACCGACTTCTCTTCAGAAAGAACAGGTCGGCGTTTGGCATTTTCAAAAGAGTGGAAAGGTGGAGGAAATTCCGTATGACCGTATCAACGGAGTGGAACCTATGGAATATTTAGACGTGGCTGAAGATCTCTACAACCGTTCTGCACGTCTCCAAAATAGACTTGAAGAAACGAAAGGTGACAGCGAGCGTGCATGAGAGTAGGGTTCTTGGTGAATTCCGAGTGCTTTTCAATGAAAGTAGTCTGATCAATTCGTGTAGTGGAGAAGGATGCAACGTTGACATGGCTGAGGTGCCGTCTGAACGGGTAGTTGTAAATCTGGAGCATGAATTTGACATGCGAGGAAGGACAGAAAAACGGTGTGACCGACTTCTCTTCTTCATTCATCCTGTTGAAAGCAATCTCGTTGCAGCTGCGATCGAACTCAAGCGTGGGAGAGCCGTTGAATCAGACGTAATTGAAAAGACGGAAAACAGTCTGAAATTTATTGCGCAAATCGCGCCAGTTTCAATCCGTGCACAAATTATCTATACACCTGTTCTATTTGAAGGTCGAGGTGTTAAGTGGACGAATCCTAAAGGAGCAAGGCAACTGAAAGTATTCGTCCACGGCAAGTGGTTGCAAATTCTGACAGGTCGTTGTGGCAGACCGCGAAATTTGGCAGGCGTGCTGTTTGGATAAGATTAACTTTAAGCGATAACCTCCTCAACTTGTCCTGTCTCCAGTGAACGGTTCGCAGCGAGGGTGACAGCAAGGCTCTTCACAGCATCAGCATAGGAAGCAAGCACCAGTCCCTGATCGTTCGCATCAACAGCACTGATGAACTGTTCAACCTGCCGGAAATAACCCGCTTCCGTGCCAGTGTAGTCAACGCCTTCACCGCTAATTTGACCGCGCAATCCAGAATCGTGCGTGAGTTTGAGGTAGAGATCATCGCCTACGAGTTCAGTCGCGAAATTCTCGTGTGCGCGGGCAACACAGGTACTGGTAATGCTGCCTACAGCGCCACTCTCAAACTGCATGTTGCAAACAGTGCACTCCTCAAAATCGGCAATCCCGTCGGAAACATTTTTGATACCGTAAGCCTGAACACTGTCAACATCGCCGAGGAAGTAGCGGATGAGGTCAAAGACGTGGGTCGTCTGCTCTACCATCTGTCCGCGGGATACCTCATACTTCCCCCACCAAGGATGGTTCGCACCCATTCTTGTGAGAAACCGCCCAATCCCCATGGTAAGTTTCTGATCGCCGACTAATTCCTTCGCTTTCGCCGTAATATCGCTATACCGCGCCATATAACCGACTTGATTGATAACACCTGCGGAAGCAATTGCATCACTGGCATGTTGAGCAGTTTCCAAGTCTTGTGCAACGGGTTTGGCAACGAAAACTGCCGCCCCTGACGCTGCTGCATCGGCAACCTGTGTCGTGTGTGCACCGGGTGGGATACAGGTAAACACGACATCGGGTTTCTCCTTCTGTAGCATCTCAGTGTGGGCGGTGTATGCTGTTGCATCTTCGTCTTCAGCGATAGCCGCTGCACGTTCAGCATTTATATCACAGACCGCTGCAATCGGACGTTCAAGTTGATTAAGGCTTCGGCGGTAGCTTCCAGCAATACCACCAACGCCAATAAAGGTGATTTTCATATCAATTTCCTATTTTTTGTTAAAATACGGAAGTAAGGTAGAGTATCTGACCCTACGTCCTCGGTTAATCATCTGCTGGGACTGCGTTACCCAATAGTTCTTCATCTGAAACGGTTCGGAATCGTTCTTCTGGATCTCTCAAGAGAAGTCCGCGTAGGTCTGTCGTAATCGCGTAGAGTGCAGGCATCACAAACAGCGTCATTGTGGTTGCGAGCGCAAGCCCGAAGATGATTGTATACGCCATCGGCATCCAGATAGGCGACTTGCCACCTAACCCGATTGCCATCGGAATGAGTCCGAAAATCGTCGTCATCGTGGTGAGAACAATTGGACGCAATCGGAGACTACCGCCTTTCAGAATAGCGTACCACTTGTTATATCCCTTTTCTCGGTACTTGTTAATGAAGTCGATAAGCACAATTGAATCGTTCACCACAATCCCGGAAAGGGCAACGATACCAAACATAGCGACGACGCTAAGTGTCGCATGGGAAAGTAGGAGTCCGACCATCGCACCGATCATACCAAACGGAACAGCAAACATAATGATAATCGGTTGTATAAATGACCTGAATTGTGCACCCAATACCACATAGATTAGCAACAGCCCAACAATGAACAACTTCCACAACTCGGAAAAGGATTCTGTAATTTCATCAAAAACCCCTCGAAAATCGAGTTGGTATCCCGGATACAAAGATTCTATGCCAGCAAATGCACTGATGAGCGATTGATTCACTTTAAAGGCAGTCGTCTTTTCTTTATCTACGGATGCATAAACCGTGATTGCTCGCTCACCGTCAAACCGATGGATATCTGCGTACCCCTTTTCCATCACGATATTTGCAACATCCTTGAGTGGGACAATAGCACCAGTGGGTGTTGTAATCAAGAGATTATTAAGCTTCGCGAGATTTGTAAGGGCATCTTCCTCATATTTGACAATGACATCAATCGCTTCGTCTGCTTCACGATAAGTTGTGGCTTTAGCCCCCTCCAAAGCAGTACGAACGGTTTGGGCAACCTGAAACGTGGTTAATCCATATTGATATGCTTTCTCCTGATTCAAGTAGATGCGGAGTTCAGATTTTCCGATGCTGAAGTCATCTTGGATATCGTAAACGCCATCTATCTGAGATAGGGCTGTCTTAAGAACGCCAGCGAGTTCAGTCAGATTCTCAAATCTCGGTCCTTTTACTTTGACTCGCACATCTGCTACTTGTGGTGCCCCCCCGTCCTGTGTGGCGAAACTCAGTCGCTCAATTCCACTAATTGTAGCGGTTTTCGTCCGTAGTTCTGCGATGATCTCATCCACACCTCGGGTGCGCTCTTGCTTTGGTGTGAGTTCGACGATTACCTCTCCTAAATTTGAGCCGTAGGTAACACTTTTTCTTACCAAACCTGACATAAATGTGTGTAAACCGACATTGCTGACGACCGCATCAACTTCAGTCGATGGAAGTCTTTTAGCCATCTCTTCAATTTGGACAATTACTTCTGTTGTTTCCTGTATTCCGTAGGAAGGTGGCATCTCGGCTTTGACATAAAATTGTGGGAACTCTTCACCAGGGAAGAGTTCCCTGTCAAGCACAAAAAATGCCCCGATACATGCAACCAATCCGAAGAAGAGGATACCACCTACAAACGCATATCGGTGTCGAATGGTTATTTTCAGGATTCTAACATATCGGTTCCGAATTAATTCAAAAAACAAGGCAAACCATACGAAAAAGCCGACAATGCGGACACCGAGGGTGAAACCCCTCGGAGACTCGGTTCGGAGATTTTCAAGCCTACTGCGTCCTGTGCGAATTTTGGTTCTCCCCCATTCAGCGACGTGTGCTGGTAAAATTACAAAGACTTCAAAAAGAGAAGCTATCAACACCAGAATTGCCATAACCGGCACGATCCGCATAAACTGTCCAGTAACACCAGACATAAACATCAACGGTCCAAAAGCACAGATTGTCGTCAGGCTTGCCGCTACAACGGGCCAACCGACCTCTTCTGCACCGCGGATAGCGGCAACTTTTGGAGATACTCCAGACTCAATATGCCGATAGATGTTTTCCATGACAACAATAGCATCATCAACGACAATCCCTACGACTAAAATAAGCCCAAACAGGGAGACACCGCTGAGCGTATAACCAGCAATGGACATAAACCAAAATGTTGCCATGAAGGCGACCGGTATGCCGAGTGCCGCAAATAGGGCATTCCGCCATCCAATAAAGAGAAGGAGCATTAGTACAACAAGCACCAAACCGAAAAACGCATTTGTTTCAAGAATTCCTAATCGTTCTTTGAGAACAACGGAATAGTCATTAACAACCGTCAACTCAGCACCTTCAGGGAGGGACGTTCTCCGATTGTCGACTAATTCTCGAAGTTTAGCAACTAATGCAATTGTGTTTCCCTCAGTCTTCTTTTGCACACTCAGGCTAATCGAAGGTTGGCCATCAATTCGCGATAGCGTTCGCACCTCCTCGTAGGTGTCAGAGATTGTTGCCACATCTTTCAGGCGGAGAAGTGTCCCTGTCGGCTGAGCAGTGATGAGAGTTTCGCCAATAGTGTCCAAATCGGTGAATTCTCCCATCGTTCGGATCATGAATTCTGTCCCACCCAGTTCCATTGTGCCGGCGGGGAGATTCAAGTTGTTTGTTCCGAGCGCGGTAATAACCGCTGAAATTGGGAGTCGGTATGCCTTCAATCGATCAGGGTTCACCTCAATCCATATTTCCCTCTCACGGAGACCTGCCATTCCGACAGAGGCAATGTTTTTGAGGTCCGAGATTTCATCTTTGAGATTCTCAGCAATATTCCGCATCTGCGTTTCCGCAATATTTCCACCTACAACAATCGTCAAAATAGGAAAACCAAATGAGCTATCAAATTCTTCGACCCTCGGATCATCTAAGATCTCCTCTGGCAACTCATTTACCTGCTCAACAGCGGTGCGTATGTTTTCAAGTTCCTTGTCAAAATCCCGGTTGCTTATCTCCTCAAAATCGACAAAGATAACAGAACGTCCTTCTGAAGAGGTAGAAAACAATAGGTCAACTTTGTTGACGTTCTCCTCAATAGCATCTTCAATAGGAGCAGTGACAAGCATCTCGACTTCTTCTGGGGAGGCTCCTGGGTATAGCGTTGTCACAACTGCGCTCTGTACTGAGACTTCTGGAGTGAGTTCCCGCGGTAGATTCATCCATGCGTACAACCCAAAAACGATGATTATAATCATCAGGAGATTCGCTAAAACGGGGTTATTCACGGATATTTTGGGGATGGACATGGTGATCGAATTTTATTGTGTGGGATCTTGGGATTTAGGGTTTTACCTACAGACATTTCATCTCAAAAAGGCAAAAATTGTATAAGACGAGGTCCGAAAACCTCGCCTTATCATTTCTCAATCGTCAGCTGGTACCGCGGCACCCAACAGGTCTTCATCTGAAACGATTTGGAACCGTTCTTCTGGGTTTTTCAGGACGAGACCGCGTAGGTCTGTTGTGATTGCATAGAGCGCAGGCATAACAAACAGCGTCATCGTGGTTGCGAAGGAGAGTCCGAAGATGATGGTGTACGCCATCGGCATCCATATAGGCGATTTACCACCGAGACCAACTGCCATCGGAATGAGTCCGAAGATTGTTGTGAGTGATGTTAAGATAATCGGACGCAAGCGGATACTTCCACCTTTCAGGATGGCGTACCACTTATTGTAACCGCGTTCTCGGTATTTGTTGATGAAGTCGATGAGCACAATCGAATCGTTGACGACAATCCCAGAGAGTGCAACGATACCAAACATGGCGACCATACTAAGTGTGGCATTAGAAAGGAGTAGTCCAAACATCGCGCCTATCATACCGAACGGAACGGCAAACATAATAATAATCGGTTGGATAAACGACTTAAATTGTGCACCCAACACGACATAGATTAACAGCAGACCGACGATAAACAGTTTCCACAATTCCGCAAAAGAATCTCGAATCTCATCGAAAAGTCCTCGAAAATCGAGTTGGTATCCTGGGTACAAAGTTTCCACATTGGCGAATGTGCTGATTAACGCCTGATTCACTTTGAAAGGCGTTGTTTTCTGTCTATCTACGGATGCGGAAACCGTAATCGCCCGCTCCCCATCGAATCGACGGATATCAGAATACCCTTTCTCCTCTGTAATGTCGGCGACATCTTTGAGCGGGACAATAGCACCCGTAGGGGTTGCAATCAATAGATTGTTGAGTTCCGCGATGTTTTTTAGGCTATCTTCCTCGTATTTGACGACGACATCAATCGCTTCATCTGCTTCACGGTAGGTGGTGGCTTTGGCACCTTCAATAGCCGTGCGAACCGTTTGTGCAATTTGGAATGTTGTTAACCCGTATTGATAAGCTTTCTCAGGCTTCAGATAGATACGGAGTTCAGATTTGCCAGTGCGAAAATCATCTCGGATGTCGTAAACACCATCCATTTGAGTGAGAGTGGTTTTCAGGACTTCAGCGAGTGCTGTCAATTGCTCAAATCGGGGCCCCTTTACCTTGACTTCCACGTCTTGCCCTTGTGGAGGGCCACCTTCTTGCGTAATGTAATTCAGTTGTTCTATCCCGCTAACAGTTGCTGTTTCCTTTCGCATTGAGGCAATGATTTCATCTACGCCGCGGGTCCGTTGCCGTTTGGGGGTGAGTTCAATGATGACCTCACCAAAATTGGAGCCATAAGTAACACCTTCCAGCAGTCCTGAAGTCGGTGTATGTATACCGATATTACTGACAATCGCAGCGACTTCACTTGATGGAAGGGTCTTCGCAGCTGCTTCAATTTGTGCTATGACAGCGGTCGTCTCTTGCATGCCGTAGGAAGGCGGCATTTCGGCTTTGACGTAGAATTGCGGAAAATCTTCGCCCGGGAAAAGTTCTTTGTCGAGAACCAAAAATGCGCCAACGCACGCGATCAAACCGATGAGAAGGACACTTCCAACAAAAGCATACCGATATCGGATTGTTACTTTTAGGATCCTAACATATCGGTTCCGTATGAGGTCAAAAAAGGTGGCGAACCACACAAAGAAACCTGTAATTCGGGCACTTAGAGTGAAAGCACTCTGAGATCGGCGGCGGATGGGATCAAACCTACTACGTCCTTCCGGCAGTTTGGCTTTTCCCCATTCAGAGACGTGTGCAGGCAAAATTACGAAGACTTCAAAGAGGGATGCGATCAGGACGAGAATTGCCATGATCGGAACGATCCGCATAAACTGACCGGATACACCGGACATGAACATCAGGGGACCGAATGCGCAGATTGTCGTCAAACTTGCGGCGATAACCGGCCAACCCACTTCTTGCGCGCCGCGAATAGCGGCAACTTTTGGGGATTCCCCTGTCTCAAGGTGCCGATAGATATTTTCTATGACGACAATAGCGTCGTCAACGACAATCCCGACGACCAAGATGAGTCCAAACAGGGAGACGCCGCTGAGTGTATAACCCGCGACAGACATGAACCAGAAGGTCGCCATAAACGCAACCGGTATCCCGAGTGCAGCGAACACTGCATTTCGCCAACCAATAAAGAGAAGAAGCATCAGCACAACGAGAATCAAACCGAAAATAGCATTCGTCTCCAGAATGCCTAACCGTTCCTTTAGAATAACAGAGTAGTCGTTAACTGCTGTCAATTCGGCACCTTCGGGAAGGTCGATTTTCCGTTTTTCAACTAATTCGCGGAGCACGGCAACTAACGCGATCGTGTTACCCTCCGTCTTTTTTTGGACACTCAAACTGATAGAAGGTTTTCCACTGATTCGTGATAAGGTTCGCGCTTCTTCATAAGTGTCTAAGACAGTTGCGACATCGCTAAGGCGGAGTGGGGTGCCTGTGGGTTGAACGGCGATGATAGTTTCGCCTATGGTGTCTGGATTTGAAAATTCGCCCATCGTGCGGACCATGAACTCTGTATTTCCGAGTTCCATCGTGCCAGCAGGCAGATTCAAATTGCTTGCACGAAGTGCTGTGATAACTCCT